>JAEDEG010000182.1 GCA_016293435.1 Clostridia bacterium | reverse complement strand
CGCCGATTATCGTATCCACCGCGGGGTTTTCAAATGCTATGTAAAGAATTCTCATTAATTCTCGTTCCATGTCCGTTCTGGAATAAATTGAATTGGGTGTAGCATCATTTTTTTATTACCTCTTCAACATTGCTTTGCCCAACAATATAGTGTGGGCGATGCTTTACTTCTTGATAGGTTTTAGCAAGGTAACTTCCCATTACCCCGGTGCAGAACAGTTGTACACCGCCTACAAACAGTATAATGCACACAAGTGAAGCCCAGCCCTCAACAGAACCGCCATATACTATTTTACGGACAAATACAAACACTGTTGCAAGTATAGACAGAAACATGAACAGGAAGCCAATCCATGCCGAAATCATAAGCGGAGCCTGAGAAAAATTAACAACTCCATCAATAGCGTATTTCAGAAGCTTCCAAAAACTCCATTTTGTTTCGCCTGCTGCACGTTCAACATTTTCATATGGTAGCCAATAAGTCTTAAAGCCTATCCAACCAAAAATTCCTTTTGAAAAACGATTGTATTCGCACATAGAAACAATGGTATCTACCATAGGACGTTTCATCAATCTGAAATCACGGGCACCGTCAACAATATCGGCATCTGAAATTTTGTTTATGATTTGATAGAATGCTCGTGCAAAGAAGGAGCGAATCGGTGGCTCACCTTTCCTATTTACACGCCTGGTTGCTACGCTGTCGTACTCACCTTGCTCGAGAATTTCGACCATTTTAGGCAGAAGTGATGGAGGATCCTGCATATCAGAATCCATTACGGTTACATAGTCACCTTTGGCATTACAAAAACCAGCATACATTGCAGCTTCTTTACCGAAGTTTCTTGAGAACGAAATGTATTTTACACGGTTATCATTTTGAGCGAAAGATTTAATCTTAATAAAAGTATTGTCTTTTGAGCCATCATCTATGAACAACAGTTCAAAATCATATTCACTCATTTTTTCAGCGACTTCCATAATTGCGCCATACAGTGTACCCAGTCCCAATTCCTCGTTATAGCACGGAATAATAAGTGAAATCAACTTTTTCATTTGTTGCCCCCGTTGTATCTGTAATAACAATTATAATCGTCCTTTGTAATAAGATCATAATTGTCTGATATTATTGATAAAATTTCTGAATCAGTTTCTTCACATTTTGTAATAAGCCAAAGAGGATGTTCAGTCTTTAAAAAGATAATAAATTCTCCATAGACATTCAACTCATCGGTAGTCCACCAACGTTGCAATGTGTAGTACTTATAACATGGGGTTATATCTCCGTACATATAGTTGACAGGAAATATACCAAAGCCAATAACTGAGTTTTTTTCGTCTTCTGGTATTATGCTCAGACTATTGCTTACCTGTAAGTATTCTTGCTTTATCTCGCCTGCACAGAAGCTTTTATAGAACGGAGCCGCTGCGCTATATGCCGCCAATAAAACATTAGTAAATAAAACGATAATTAACAAAATTGAAAGCGGTTTACTAATAAAAGCCTTGTTACATATTTCTCGTAAAGACCGGCCTTGCACAACATAAGCTGAAGCAATTGCCGGAAGTGGAGCGCCTGTGACAAAGTAATGCTCGTAAACATTTGCATATATAAGGAGACCATATGTAATAATTGTAATTACTGCAAGTGCTTTGCTGAGTTTCTGGTGCTCTGCTGATTTTTTAGTAAACACAATAAACGAAAAAATGCCCGGCAAATATAAAACCAGATATTTCAAAATGTCTGCTGAAAAAATTGCTTTATGTGTTTCACCCGACGCATAAACAAAGTTATACAGAAACGTTGCATATATCATGTCGTTTAATGCACCGATATGATTGAAATAAAGACAAACTGGAATGGTAACAATGGCTATTCCGGTTAACGCTGCAACGCCATTATGTAAAAGGTTTTTCCATTCCTTGTTATTTATCAGAGCAATTGATATGCAAAGAACAAACCCGCAAATAATAACGGAATTGTTCAATCTGATAAAAGCAATTATCGCAAAAAAGATTCCGTATATTAAGCCGTATATTGGAGGATGCGAGGTTCTGGCAGATGTGAAGTATTTAATTGACAAATATGATGAAATTAATACAAATGGTGTACATATCTCCTCCGTGATATTACCGTGTGAAAATGTGTATAGCATTATCGCGGAAAAAACCAGCGCAGGTATAGCGAAACCACTTTTTAATTCCTTACATATTTTATGTAAAAAGAAGAGATCAACCAGCGCAAACAGGTATTCAATTATCCAAACACCTGTTCTTCCTTTTAGTACATAACCTATTGATTCAATCCAGAAAAAAATCGGCCCCTTGTGGTCAAATAGATCAACATACATGGTTTTACCTTCAGAAATGCCCTTAGCAATCGTCAGGAAAATTGAAGAGTCAAGGCCGTTATAATATGGATAAAGAGGGCTTGTGAAGGCAGCACAAAAAAGCATTACGATAAAAGTTGTCGCCGCTATAATCAAACTGCACAAAACTTTTGCTTTTTTGTCATTGAGTCCCGCTAAACAACTCATCTATACTGCCTCCGTAAGTGATTGTGTAGTTATATGTTATGACTGCGAGTATCAAAGCGGCATAGAAATTGTATTCCATGCCTTCAAATAATGTTTTAATTAATGCCAGAGAATAAAGAGCGTAAGGAATGCACCCTTTGATATGCCTAAGCGATGAGAGCATGATGGCTACAATAAATAGTGTCCCTACGATGCCAGAGGAAACAAGAAAGTTGAGATACACAAGATGCGCACCAATTTCGTCGCTGTGTCTGCTTTCAAACATGAAACCATTGCCAAAGAGCTTGCCGAAGTAATCGCTGCCGACAAACATTTCCCATGCACGCCTGAAGCCAATCTCTCGTCCGGATGTGCTTTCTCCGTCAACAAGCCTACTGAGCTCGCTGTTTTTAATAAGGTAATATGATGCTATTACAAATACCAAAAAGAGCAAGCTCAGACATAGGGCTTTCAGACTCTGCTTTTTGCCAATCTCATGAAGCCTAAAGCCAACAAGGACAAATACCGCCGCCACCACACAAATAAACGCTCCTCTGCACTGACTGTACATCAGCGCATATCCAGTAACTGTGGTCCCCAAGAAAATCAGCAACTTGGGAATACTGTGTCCATACATGAGATATATAAGCCCTATAACAGTACCCAATGAAAACACATAAGCGTTTTTGTTTCGGTTCACGGAGGTTCCCAGAAAATTCAGATGCCCTTTTATAGCGACAGAAAAATCCGTTATGGGATTGCTGTATAGTATCGCGGCAGCACATATTATGCAGCTTATAAACACTATGCATATGATTATGCGAAGTTCTTTCCTGTTCCAGCGGATACCGATTACAGCCCAGAACATAAGCATATACATCACAACACCGCCAGCATATTTGAGTGCTTCAAGGTCGATATCATTGAGCAACACGACAAAACAGCACCATGTCGCTGCGGCAAAAGAAACAAGTCGAACGGAATACTGTAATGAGCCACGCCGAAGCATATTTATCAGAAGCACAAGAATAAGAATTGGCCTGAAAGTCATTGTTATGGTTTCTGACATCCTCAATAACGGAACTTGGGAGAGCACCATAAACCAAACGGCACACAAAGCGATACATCCTAAAGAAACTCGTTCACTAAAGTATTCAGTTTTCAATGCGTTGTTTTGCAATTTTTTTACTTCCCGCAATATATCTCACAGAGCTTTTTTGCAACTGCGGCGTCATCAAAATGATTTCTGAGAAATTCAAGGCCGGCGGAGCCCTGCGAACGCTCGGGAGCATTCAGCACCGCCTCTGCCCAGTCCTCGTCGGGAGCGTCAAGCGGCAGATACACAG
>JAEDEG010000181.1 GCA_016293435.1 Clostridia bacterium | reverse complement strand
GTTTATCGAGAAGCAGATCGACCAGCTCAAGGCAAAGGCTGAAAAGGCAAAGTCCAGAGCCGAGGAGAAGAAGCTCGAGGGCGACGCTCTCCGCGAGGTTGTGTACAACGCTCTGACCAATGAGCCTCAGACTATCGACGCAATCACTGATGTTGTTGCAGAGAGTTGCTCTGATGTCACCAAGGCTAAAGTTACCGCTCGTCTGACCCAGCTCGTGAAGCTCGGCGAGGCAACTAAGGAGCAGGTTAAGGTAGAGGGTCGCAAGATTATGGTCTACAAGGCTACTGCGAACAAGTCTATCGAAATTACTGTTCCCGACGACCTGCCCGCTGATGAGGACTCCGCAGAGGAGTAATTGAAAGCATTATCTAAATAGATATTCCACAACAGGGGCAGACCGTCTGCCCCTTATTCTGGTATTCAAAAGGAGTTTGTTTAATGAAGTATTGTATTTCACTTTATCGAAACCATCCTTTGCAAGATATTGCTGACGAAATGATTGTCAAATATAATGCAAAAGATAAAACAATGTTTGAGTTCATCGAACAGCATATGGACCAAACTATCATTTTTTTAATTACCGATATTCAGAGTTTTATTGATACGGGCGAAACCGCGAAATTTATCGCTTTCAAGGAAACCCATCCTGAACTTAAAAATTGGAAGTTCAAAATTTCTTATCCCGAAATTGACTCTGTTGAGGGACAAAAGTTACAGCAAGATTTTGAACAGGCGGAAATTCCTTACTTTATCGGATATTTTATTCATGATTGGGTGCATTTACACAGATATCTTAATTCTGCGGTGACAGATTTATACATTACCGAATCTTTATGTTTCGATTTGGAGAATGTTTCTAGGTTAGTCCATGAAAAAGGAAAGTCAATTCGAGTATTTCCTAATGTTGCACAAAGCGAAGATATGAAATTTATCAATGGAATAAAAACATTTTTTATTCGCCCCGAAGATATCCCTATATATGAATCATATGTGGATGTTTGCGAGATTTGGGGAGATGAAAAGAAACAACCTATTTATTACGAGATTTACACAAAAGATAAGAAATGGTACGGCAAACTAAATGAAATTATCTACGGGTTAAAATCTGATATTGATAGTCGCCGCATTTTGCCTATGTTTGCGGAAAGACGCGTAGGTTGTGGAATGAGATGCTTGAAAACTCAAAGATGTAATTTCTGCGATAATATGGAAGATCTATCTAAAGAACTTGAAAATAAAGAGTTGATTATTTCTTACCAAAAAGAACCAAAACTTAATGAGGAAAAAGTTGAAACCAACGAAGATAATTTGATAATATCATAAAAATATGTTATACTATATATAGAAAAAGCAAAAAAGACAAAGGAGAGTTGATAATGTATTTTAAGTATGAAGTTATTTATTATTGCACGCTGCGAGAAAAAAGAGTTAAAGCCAATGGATTGGTTTTTAAGGAGAGCTACGGAGAAGTGGCAAAAGAACTCTCTGATTTTTATGATGAGGATTTTATTTACAGCATTAAGATTGAGGCAACGGACAATGAGTGTCCTGTGTTTGAAATGAAAGAAGAGGAGGAAAAGGGCTAATGGCAGCAAAAGGTAGTGCATCAAAGGAAATTATTACTCAAAAGATTTTGGAAACTTTTGAGGGCGCTTTTAAGTATGATAAGGAAATTCGTATTCCTATCATTGAGGATGGAGTAGAAGTTCAAATCAAAGTAACTCTTACTTGTGCGAAAACAAATGTTGAAAGCGGAATGGACAACGCAATTCCGGGTGCGGAAACCGCTACAACAATAACGCCAAAGGCAATAGATAATCATGGCGTAGCAGAAGTAACAGAAGAAGAAAAGCAGAATGTGCTCAAGGCTATGCAGGCATTGGGTCTTTAATAAGAAAGGCGGGAGTTATGCATCTTTATCGTGCTAGCGAGTGGCAGGGCGGTAGCGGCGTTTGGTACTGCAATGATGTCGAAGATTTGGCAGGCATATCAAGCAGATGGTGGACTCCCGCCAGAATGTTAAATATGCCCCTTGATGAATATGTTGTTATGCTTGTCAAGGAGTTTAAGGTAGACAATATTTCATATAATCCAGAGGCGAATGTGCTGGTGTTCTCTTGGAAAAGTAGAGAGGCTTGCCGCAAATACAAGAATTGGATAAATAAAAAAGCAAGAGAATGTAACTTTATGTGTTAAGGGGGAATTTTATGTTTGAAAATTTTGAAACAGTTCGGATTCTTCCAGAAATGAGAGAACAAAATGTTTCAATAGAAGAAGAATTTGCCAATATTATTGAAAGATATGATGACTTTTGCCAGACGAATCATATTTATATCAATCATTTGGCACTAGCTGCACAATTTCAGCTATCAAAGAAAAATGATGAGCGCTTTTATTATAATCAAGAATGGAAGCAATCTTTATCTAATTTAATAAAAATTATGGATAAAGAAAATCTTTCTCTTATTGCTATTGATATAAAGCCGATAGAGAAAGAGATTTATGAAAATTATCGTGATTTTGATTTTTTTATGGAATATATTGAATCAATATTGCGCCCTTATGGTTTTTCACTAGAACCATATTACTGGCTATCAGACGACAATTTTTCTAAACTTGTCTTTATAGGCGATACAGATGATGGATTTGCGGCAAAGCATTGCAAAGAAAAAGAAACTCTTTATGAAACCACAATTACGGAAATAGTTCCTACTAATCCAACAGAAGAATAAGGAGAAAAAATGGAAGATTTTAGAATAAGTTCTATTAACTCTGGCAGAAATAGAAATCCAGAATATTGCGCGCCTGTAATGGGCTTTGCAATGGAAGACTATCTTGCTGTTTGCGATGAAGCAAATATTACTATTGCAGATAATGCAAAGATATTTGGCTTTTGTCTAACCGAGAAATCTCTTGATGATGTTTTTTCAGCGTCGCTATCTAATCTTTTGAATAGCATTGATAAACAGAATATCTCTGTTGTAGTTATTGATTTCAGTTATTTTCTTGAAAATACTGATACTATTGTATCAATAGATGAGTTTGACCAATATGTTGATGCGGTTATGGGAGAAAATGGTTTTCAGACAATGCCACCGTTTGATACAACATATGAGCAGAGATTTGTATATATCGGCGACACAGAAGATGGAAAACAAGTAAAACAATGGGTAAAAGAAAAATATCTCAATAAGAGCGAGTAAAGGGAGTGTCTTGGGCGAAATTTAATAAAACGCCCAAGACATTTTTCTAATATAAATACCACCAAAGAAAGGAGCAAAATATCTATGAGCAGGTCTTATAAGCATACCCCTATCATTCGATATGAAAAAGAAGACTATAAGATTTTGAATCGCAAAATTAGACGAAATAAGAATACCGCGGAAATCGCTGCATATGGCGGATATCGCCGTTTTTCGCCTCATTATAGCTCTTGGAAAGGTCGTTGGACAAAAAGAGATGCAATTCGTAAATATTATAGCAATACATATTGGGGCGAAATTTTGAGAAACGGATATCCTACTCTTGAAGATTATTTGCTCTATTGGAAAAAGTGTGTATATTATAAGTGAGAAAGGAATAAAATATGACGAAACCAGAACTTATAGAAAATGGATATACATATATTCTTATTTTTGAAAATGGTGTAGAAGTATGGGGAAAAGTTATAAATGATACCCCTAACAATGAACTGCTTCATTATTATCATTTTTTCCCTAATATAAATGAAACGCTTGGAGAGCCTATGATTGTAAGTAGACAAATGCTTTTTGTTGGAAAGAAATTAGGAGAGGTTTTCAATATTTCCGTTTGAAAAATTCTTTATTGATTTTTTCAAAAAAATATGATATAATATATATACAATCAAGAAAGATAATAAAACAAAATTATATGGAGGGCTTTCATATGAAAACTGTTTATTAC
>JAEDEG010000180.1 GCA_016293435.1 Clostridia bacterium | reverse complement strand
TTTGCCTCTGAAATACCTCACAAAAGATGCGGCAGGATACACCGCAAGAGAAGTTCCGCCAACAATCAGCATATCGGCGTTTTCGATATAGTGTACCGCCGATTCTGCAACACCGTCATATAGGTTTTCGCCATAGAGGACAACCTTTGGTTTCATAATGCCGCCACATTCGCACCTTGGTACATTCTTGTCTTTGATTTCTGACAAGACCTTGCCTGTGTCACCTTTTTTACCACAGGAGGCACAAGTAAATTTTCCCGCAGTTCCGTGGAGTTCGATAACGTTTTTACTGCCAGCTCTTTGGTGCAGACCGTCTATATTTTGCGTTATCACTGCTTTGAGCTTACCCATGATTTCAAGCTTTGCCAACGCTTTGTGAGCGTTGTTCGGCTCAACTTCAATGATAAAATATTTTCTGTAAAAATCATAAAAAGTTTCTGTATTCTGAAAAAAGAAGTCGTGGCTTAATATTTCTTCGGGTGGCACGCCGTATTCTTTTACGGTGTTATACAGTCCGTCTGGGCTGCGATAGTCCTTCACACCGCTTTCGGTAGATACGCCTGCACCACCAAAGAAAACAATGCTGTTACACTCCTTTATCATTTCTGCTATCTTTTCTATCATCACTTTTCCCTCGCTTTTTTGGTTTGGTCAGCTCAAAACTGTCGTCAATCATATTCTTGATTTCATCTGTAGGTATACTCCCGTCAAGGATAATGGAATTCCAATGCCATTTGTTCATATGGTACGCCGGAACGACTGATTCATAAGCAGACCGCCACATATATGTAAGATTCGGGTCGCATTTTACATTGACCCAGATGTTGCCCATATGCTCGTAGATAGCCGCAAACATCTTTTTGTTGCCCTTGTGACGCATTACTGTCCAGTTAAAGTCATGGAAAGGATAATCTTCGTATGTGTCATCAAGCGACAAGCAAAAATCTATCACCTCGATTCTTGTTCTCATGTTATCCCTCCTGACGAAAATTATATACTATATTTCCCTAAATCTATCCTGCCGTCTGATTCAAAAACAATGCCCTCTGATTCGAGCAGCTGTCTTTGAACACCCTCACCGCCAAATGCAAACGACGGTGCAACCTTGCCCTCGCGATTCACCACTCTGTGGCAAGGAATTATCCCCGGCTCAGGGTTTACATGCAAGGCATACCCCACAACCCTTGCCCAACGGGGATTTCCTGCAAGCAGTGCCACCTGACCGTAGGTTGCAACTTTGCCTTTGGGGATGCTTTTAACAACCTCATATATCTTTTCAAATGTGTTCATAAACTCACCTTTAAATTTTAAAAGCACTCTTTCAGCACATTCAAGATATCTTCGTGTGTCATATACTTATATCCGCCACCCTCGTATGAAGTTTCAGCGATTTTAGGAAGCATATCTTCTGTTGCACCAAGCTCACGGAGAGTAAGTGGAATACCAAGCTCTTTTGCAAAGTTTTCAAGTGAGGCAATGCCTTCAAGTGCAATTTCGTCTTTGGTTTTGCCATCTGTATTTACATTCCACACATTTTCGGCAAAACGAACAAATTTATCAATTCCGTCTTTATAGATGTATCTGTAATACGGCATTGAAATAACAGCAAGTCCAAGACCGTGAGGGCAGTCGGTGTATGCACCAAGCTGATGCTCAATATTATGAACTTCCCAGTCCTGGGTTTTTGAAAGTCCGGTAACCGTATTAAGTCCAAGGGTTGCACACCACATAATATTACTGCGTGCCTCGTAGTCTTCAGGGTTCTTGACAGCCTTCCTGCTACTTTTAATGAGTGATGTCATAACACCCTCAATGATATAATCGGTTGTGTTATCATCCTCGCCTGAAAAATACTGCTCCATAAGATGGCTCATAACATCAAACACACCGCTTACCATCTGCTTGTGTGGGACAGTATAGGTAAACTCAGGATTTAAAATTGAGAATTTAGGATACACCTCAGGACCATACACTCTGCCTGTTTTTATAGTTACTTCTTCGTTGGTGATAACCGAGCCGCCATTCATTTCGGATGCTGTGCCTGTCATTGTTAAAATTGTGCCGACAGGAACAATTTCGTTATCAACTTCTTCAAAATCAATCCAATACCTCTGCCAAGGGTCTCCTTTTGCATAAGCGGAAACAGAGATTGCCTTTGCACAGTCGATAACCGAGCCACCGCCAACCGCCAAAATTAAATCAATCTTATTTTCGCGAACAAGTCTCGCACCCTCAAGCACCTGACTATATGCAGGATTAGGTTTAATTCCCGAAAGCTCAACAACATTCTTTCCGCAAGCATTTAATATCTTAACAACTTCGTCATAAAGGCCAATTTTCTTGATTGAGTTTTTGCCGTATAAAAGCAGAATATTTTTGCCATAGTTTGCAAGTTCTGCAGAGAGATTCTGCATCGAGTCCTTGCCAAAATAAATTTTTGTAGGGTTATAATAGGTAAAATCGTGTAACATTTTTATTCCTCCATTTTTACACTAATCTATATGATGCAATATACTCAGCATCTGTTTCGAGTTTTGGATCATTTTGTTCAAAAACAATATTCAAATTATTTTCTTTTGCAGTCAGGTCAAAGTGGCAAAGAGCAATGCCCATATCAATCATTTGCATATCAAGCTTTTCGTTATAGCTAAAGCCCTTACTGCGTTTTAAGTAAAAGTGAACTGCATCATCAGTCACAACAACTCGCCAGGGTTGCTTGTTTACTGCTGATGGAGCAAGCCTTACCATTTCCAATGGTTCTGTCCATTTATCCGCTTTTTCTTTAGATAATGGCGTATCGAATGAGCCATCAAAGAATAACTCCTCAAAAGGCAGACGCTCATCGGCTTTAACCCCTTTTCGCATCATACTCTCGCGGATGGACATCTTTTTTGCAGGATATCCCAAAGGACTTGCACAAGGCATAATTTCGTCTGCGTTAAGTTCCATTGCATCTTCAAAAGCAGAGCGATTCATAGTTCCGCCAACCCAAGTTGTTCCAATGCCGATAGACTGGGCATAGAGAACCAGCATTTCAAAGGAATATCCAAATGCCACACTTGCATTTTTGGTGCATTTGATTTTACCGCCGACAAACAAATCCGTACCCACCGTAACAGGACAATTAAGTCCGTATTCTTTTGAATTCATAAATTTGAAGTCAACAGGTATTTTATACGGATTATCTATCGTCTGCGCAAAAGATGCCAGTTTTTCTATGTCAGCTTTGCTCAGTTCTCTGCCGTCAAATGTTCTGACACTTCTTCTGTTTTGAATATGTTCTGTGATATTGTTCATAGATAACCTCCTATAATTCCTGCTCATTTATAACTTCT
This sequence comes from Clostridia bacterium, assembly GCA_016293435.1. GTDB lineage: Bacteria > Bacillota > Clostridia > UMGS1810 > UMGS1810 > RGIG1828. The sequence goes on along the minus strand of JAEDEG010000180.1, from coordinate 589 downwards.
ATGTAAAAACTGACCGGTCTGAATCCGTCATTGCAGGAAATCATAGCCGATTTTTTGTTTTTCATCCAGCCATCATAGAAATTTCCGCCACCTATGCTGAGCTCTTTCACAAAGTATTCCATACTTTCCCAAGCAGAATCACACATATTTTCAGGCTTTTCGCCACCAACGGAAATAAACTCCTGACCGAGCCTCATATCGCAGGTGTGCTCAATTGGGTTTTCATATTTTTCTATCAAATCATCATAACGCGCCATTTTCATAACGGTAATTCTACAATTTTGCATTATCCTCACTTCCTCTGCAATTCCAATATTTTCTCTTTTATCTTATTCGCGGTCTTGATAAATTCTTCATCGCTTTTTCCTGTGGGATCGTCAAGTCCCCAATCATACCGTTCTTTGCATGGAATATTAGGGCAATGAACATTGCACCCCATTGTGATAACGATATCAGGGTCAGGAATGTCCGAAATCAGCTTTGAATACTGATTCTTAATATCAATACCGAAATGCCCTTTCATAATCCTCACTGCATCTTGATTTATCTCGGGCTTTGTTTCTGTCCCTGCAGAATAGCAGTCATATTT
>JAEDEG010000179.1 GCA_016293435.1 Clostridia bacterium | reverse complement strand
TTTATTGCATATGGCTTATTGCAGATTTTTAGGGTGTATGTTTCGTTTGATGTAACCTCTACCTTGTTGCCTATTGCTTCAATATCGGTTTTAATGCTTCCAAAGCGAAGGTTTTTGATGCCGAACTTTTTGCAAAAACTGCTTGGCATTTCCCATTCAACGGTTTTTTCAAAAGCATTTATCGAATGAAATCCGAGAACATATTCGATAAACACCGAAATCGGTCCCAGAGCTGACCATCCGCAAAAATCGGGACGAACAAGCTGGTTTGTTCTGTCTGCAATAGTGGCAGGCTCATGTGCACTTGGTGAATAGCATTCCCAGATTGTGTGGGGGATAAAGTCGGTATAGGTTTTGTACATATGCTCAATAAGCTTCATTGATATGTTATGAGCTTCTTTGAAATAACCGTAATTTGCAAGACCTTTAAGGGTTGCATATCCGGTGGGAAGCCATACCGAGCCTCTCCAATATTCACCTTTGGGATCAAAGTCATTGTCATTTCTTGCAAGGCTGACAAGAGGAACTGCTCCTCCAAAGGTTTCGGGATTTGACAAGTGATTTGTAAGGTGTTTTGCACGGGTTTCGGATGCGATGCCCGATGTCATAGTCCAGTAGGATGCGATTGACTTGATTTTATAAAAGTTGTGGGTTTTGCAGTCAATATCATAATAGAATTTGTCTTGTTCATCCCAGTAGAGTCGGTTTACAATTTCTTTCTTTTCAAGATAACGACTGTTCCATTCATCCTCGGCAGCTTTGTCGCCTACAATTGAAAACATTTTTGCAATCAGCTTTGCAGAAAGCGCCTGCTGACATATGGCATCCAGCCAGAGCATATCAGGATTGTTCGGACGCTGATTCTCGGCATGATCCCCGGTTCTTCCGCGCGGAGTGTTGTCCATTCCCGAGCTGCCGCCTTCCCATTTGTAGCCATATTTTTCTGCAATCCAAAAGGTTTCGTTAAGCACTCCTCTGATTTTTTCTTTTTTCTTTAGATTTTCAAGCCATTCATAATGCTTTTGTAAAATCTTTTTTTCGTAGAGCAATGTTTTAATATATTCCACATCGCCGCTCATCATTGCATTTTCATATTCAGCCCATGCAAAAAGCGGCGGATTGTCTGCAATATGAACCTTTATTTCATAAGGAACTCCGGGCCTTGCCCCTGTCCATTCCGGCTCGTCATCAGGCGGAATAATTTCGGGCAAATGCATGTTGCTGTACAAAACCTCATAAAAATTGTTGAGAGTTTCAACTCCCGGAAAAACCTCTCGTGCATATTTACAAAAAAGAGCCATAAAGCATGTATCCCATATCCATACCTGAGTTTTGCAAAATGCTTCGTCCATATATGGTGTTTGGGGCATACCCGGAATGTCTTTAATATGATCAAATGCAAGATCCCATGCTTTCAAATAAAAATCGCAATACTCCGGATAATCTTCACATATCGGAACCGGTACATAGTCTTTCCAATCTACACTTTTAAAATTATTTTGCATTTGTTTTATTACCTCCGTGTATATGTATTTTTTAAATTATAGCATAGTGGCGAGCTGAAATCAATTTTACCAAATAAATTATTTTGCAATTTTTTTATAGATCTTAACTTCGCCCAAAAGTCCGCCGGCGGGAGCTTCTTTTTCTTTCTCTTGCATTTTTTCGTTATACGGCCCTACATCCGGCTTTTCGGTCTTTTCAAAAAATTCGTTTCCGGCACATTCGTTGGCAATTGTGTTTGCAACAACTATTTTTATTTCGTCGCCGCCGCTTGCATCATGAAGCTTTACTCTATATGGAGTGAAAACTGCTTCGCCCTGCTGTGCACCGTTCAAAAATACCCTCGCACAATATCTGACCTCGCCCAAATCAAGCATATAGTCGCCCTTTGGCAAGCCTTGGGGTACATGGCAGGTGTATGTAACCTCACCCGAAAAGTCTTTGTCCCACTCATAAAGACCTTTTTTGATTTCACCACATTCAAAATATTCATTGTGAGGAGTAGCGTCGATTACAAATCGTCTGTTTATGTATGAGGAAAAGTCGGTTATGATTTCGGCAAGTTCGTATTTGTCTTTCTGCACTGTGTTAATCTCATCGTCGGTAAAATAAAGCAGTATTCCTTCGCCGGCTGCAAGTGAGATATCTACAAAGGTTTTGCCTGCTTCCTGTGCAGTCTCTGCTTCATAAATATCACCGTTTATCAAATCAACTTCATATGCTTTGGCTGTTTCTTTAAATGCTATGCGTTCCGAAACAGCATTCCTGTCACAGTTAGTAACAAAGTAAACACAGCCGTTTTTTGTAATCTGTTTGCGTGCCCTCAAAAACTTTGACTTTCTTTCGATGCAGGGTACAATTTCATGAGATACAGAATTTAATTTCTCCGCTGTCTCGGGTAATTCAAATGAGGCATTTGGCACAATAACATTTTTGTACGAAACATGTTTGCCACACAAGCCCTCTTTGGTAAGCTTGGCTTCGTTTACGAATGTTTCGTCTATTATGTCATAGGATACACCGCTTTCTTCGAGCATTTTGCCCGTTTCATCGTATTCTTGCCATACGCCCTTTTCTTTTGCAGCAATACTGCGTGCGGGATAGTACAATGCGGTATCTGTATCAAAGTCGGAATTTTGCATGATATACGAAAGCCTTGCAGTATAATCATGAATTGTCTTCTGAAAATCCATAGCCGGATGAATAACGTTGAAGTTTGGTCTGAACTGAAGGCTCATTGCGCTTTCATCGTCATAGGAGGTGGGGGTGAAATTGAACAGATTAATACCCATAACCGACTGGTAATTTACAATAAATCTCATTTCGTCATATGTAAGCTGAGAGCCTGTTACACAAAAAGATTCGCTAATCGCAACCTTTGTTCCGTTCTGTCTTGCTGCCGAGCTTGCAAGACGAGGATAAAATTCCGTTCCTTCAAAACAGCACTTGCCATCTTTGGGATACGAAATTTGCCCCCATATTTCGTCAACACCGGGCATGTCAAATTCCCTCAGTGTCCGGAGCAGATTTCCGTAATGTCCCAAAGCACCGCCATAAGCATAGCTGTCGACATTTAGATGACCGGCAAGCAGCATATTGTTATCGTTGAGCCACTTTCTGTTGGGAATAAAATAATTTTTTCTGACAAGCTCACCGCAGAACAAACAAAAATCTGCAAGCACAAGGTGTTCTTTTTCGGTTTGCGGCTCGAGGTCGCCGTTTACAATCGGCATATAATCTGCAATGTCATAGCCATAGCGCTCAAAAAACTTTTTGTCAAGGTCTTGTGACCAACTGTGCATCATTGCCTCATCATCAAACATAATTGTCACCGATTTGCCCATATAATCGGTTAGATGTTCTTTCATTTTTTCATATGTTATGTTGCAAAAAAGCGGAAAAGTGCGCTCGTCGCAAATGTCAGAGTGAATGCTTTCCACTGCATCTGCATAATATTGAGTTACAGTGACGTCTTCTTTTGCCGTGTATCCTTCGGTTATTCTTTTGCCACCGCAAAAAGCGGCTATGAGTGTGGGGCAGGGGGTGTAGTGTTCTCCTTTTTTGAGCAAAATCTCACTTTTTCCTATTTCTTTCATATACAAATCGGGATTTTGTGCCACAACAAATCCGTTTGCATTGCCCGACGGCCAACCTGCTTCGTTGTACATCCAAATATACATTCCTTTTTCCTGAGCACACGCATATGTATAGCGAATCAGCTCAAAAAATTCGTCCGTGAGATATTGCGGTTCAAGGTGAGTTCGCGTAATATTTGGACGAAATTCTTTGGGTAATGGGCATACATACAGCGATTTGGCGCCTGCTTGGAACATTTTATCGATTCTCTTTTTTATTCCGTCTTTTGTGATTGTTGTGTTCCATGACCACAACATTGCCGGGTAATACTTTGAGTCAATTTGTTT
>JAEDEG010000043.1 GCA_016293435.1 Clostridia bacterium | reverse complement strand
TTAAATGTCACCCGCCGTCTATAGAGGCGGGGGACATCTTAATTTAGTTATATTAATCACATGTTTAATGAAAAAGCCTATTTTAGCATCAAATCACAAATTTTATTATTCTACGAATTTAAAATTCAGACTGCAGCTAAACTCCTCTCCCGCTTTAAGAAACTGCAAAAGCCCCTTCTCTCTCATTACATCTCTGCCGTCGGGAGTGCAATTGCCGGGCTCAAAACCCATAACATACTCTCTTTCTCCCATCATTTTCCACTGGGTGAAAAAAGGAAGTTCGGCAGTGTTATAGCTTATGGAAAGCCCCTTACCGATATCATTGTTATATATAGATACAGAGGGGTTGCCGCTGAGCTTATGATAGAAGCACATTTCTTCATAGCCGTTTTGAGGTGATTCGACCACAAGGCAGTTATCTATTCCCGATGCTGCATGGTCATTTCGGGGAATAATCTTAGTAGATGGAATTGTAATTTCAGCATTTTCGGATAAAAGCGGATATCCCATATTGCAATGATACAAAATTTCAAAGGGCGTATCGACCGAACCGATATTTTTGACAACATCCTTTAGCTGAATTTCATTTTTTTCGAGAGAGCAAATATATTCCCTTTCCAAAACAAGCTGATGTGCAAACAAAGCGGCATCGCGAATCAAAACCTTGATGTGGATTGCTTCATAATCTGCCCAATATCCAAAGCTTTCGGCGGGAGTGTGAGATATTGTGCCGTGAAGAGGAAGCTCATCGCCGTTGTCTGTACACGGTGAGCCGACCGCAGTCAGACCGCAGGTTGTGAAAAAACCGGCGGTAAAAGACTTAAGAAATCCTATGCCCTTATTGTCATAATATTTGGGTGAAACATAGCCTGCCGGCGAAAAATATGCCATATTATCCCCTTTAAAGCTAAGGCGTGAAATATCGGCACAGCGGTCAAGAGAAACCGAAAATTCAAGGCCCTTTCCGTTGCGAACATTGAGAAGTCTCATTCCGTCACCCTTGCCGCCTACAAGGCGTACTTCTTCAACACCGTAGAGCTGATGCTCACATCCTATATATTTATTCATAATCAAATCGTTTCCTTTCAGTTAAAATATATGTCGGTGAAAAATGCTAATCACAAATTTTATTATATCATTCAAAAACAAATAACGCAAGAGCAATATTAAAAAGCAAGCATATGATTTGAAACTTCAAACCACATGCTTGCTTTATTTTATTTACCTGCCTGCATTTCAGCAACCGATTCGAGTACGGCATCAGCCATATATTCGAGCTGCTCTTTGGAAAGACCGTAAAGAGGCAGATGTGTAAAGCGTTTGTAGAATACTTCTTCACAATTGGGACATGTTTTTGCTATTTCATCCGAATCATAACCCATATCCTGAACTACCTTAAAGCGATAGAGAGGTCCGAAGTGAGCAATCTGAGTAACACTCTTATCTTCAAGCTTTTGCTTGAGAACCTGAATGTCTCCGCCCGCTTTTGCAGGGTCAATCTGGAGAAGATACAGATGGAATGTGGGTTTGATATCGTCATTGCCCATATCCTGACAGATAATTGCATCATTTTCTGCAAAACGGCTGTTGAGATATTCCGCAGCAGCACGACGCTCTGCAATAATCTTATCGTTACGCGCAATCTGGAGCTTAAGTCCGAGGCCCTGAATTTCGGTAGGTGAATAGTTGAGAGCAACGAAGGGCTTTTCTTTGCCGGGAATTGGTGTTACGTTGTAGAGCCAATCCTTAATGGGAGTTGTGCCAAAGTCGAGACCAAGGAAGCGTGCACGCTTCATATCATCTCCAAAGCCCGGGATTGTGGTGGTTACGATACCGCCCTCACCAAAGGAGGTGATATTTTTTACCTCGTGGAAGCTGTATGCAGCAAAATCACCGATTGTACCAATCTTTTTGCCTTTATACATTGCACCGAACGCATGAGCAGCATCTTCTAAAACAAGGATATTGTTTTTTCTTGCAAGCTCGATTATGGGGTCGAGGTCTACAGGATAACCGCCGATATGTACCGGAACTATCATTTTTGTTTTGGGAGTAATCTTTTTAGCTACGTCTGCGGGATCCATATTAAGAGTACGTGGATCGATATCTGCAAACACAAGCTTAGCTCCTACTGCCAGAGGATAGGCCATTGTAGCTACAAATGTGATAGCAGGAACGATAACCTCGTCACCCTCTTTGATGCCTGCATATTTGTAGGCAATTTCAAAGCCTGCTGTACAGTTTGTAACAAAAGTGGAGCTATCAGTACCAAGATACGCATTGCAAGCTGCCTCTGCTGCTGCAACCTGCTTGTCTGTAGTGAGCTTTCCGGGAGGTGTGGAAACCGCATCAAGCTTTTTGACCTGCTCATAAACAGCCTTTATTGCCTGATCGTATTCGGGGCCTTCACCCTGCATGAGAAAGCTGATAACTTCCATAAGATCTGCAGCGTTGTAGTTTTCTCCAACTGCTGCCCACGGAACCTTTGTCGCTCCGGTGTTGTAACGAAAATCTGTTGTTTCTGCCATTTTGTTTACCTCCGTAAATTTATTTATTCGATAGATTAATTTATTGCCTGAATTAATTACCGATTTCATTATAACATATATATCCACCGTTGTCAATAACCTAATGTAAAAAATCAGCGCAGCAGGTTAAGCCGCGCTGATAAAATTTTATTGTCAAACTTAAATCTCACAAATTATTGTTTTTTCTTAGCACCCTTAAATATTGCCCAGAACTGACCCGAGAGGAATACCGAAGAGTAGCAGCCGCATACAACACTTATAATAAGGGGAAGCATAAAGTCTTTGATTGATGTAACACCAAGAATATAAAGACATACAAGTGTAATAAGAGTTGTAACGGTTGTGTTTATTGAACGGCCGAGAGTCTGCCATACACTGGTATTAACTATACTGTCAAAGCTCTGCTTTCTGATAAGGCGTGAATTTTCTCTTACGCGGTCAAACACAACGATTGTTGCATTGATAGAATAACCGAGAACAGTTAAAAGTGCAGCAATAAATGTTGAGTTTATCGGAAGCTGGAATATTGCATACACAGAGATAACTATGAGCACATCGTGTACAAGAGCACAAATTGCCGCAAGACCTGACCACAAATCAAATCTGAAACCGATATACACAAGCATGAGAATAACCGCAAGAATTATTGCCTTTGCAGCATTGAGCCACATTTCTTTACCCATAGTTGCACTTACTGAGTCTCTGGATATTATCTCGCTTTCGGGAAATGCGGTTTTGAGTGCTTGCTGAACGGCTTCAAACTTATCCTGCGGAATATCTGTTGTTTTAACGATTGCCTTTTGATCACCGGAGCTCTGAACCGAAGAAACGGTTACACCCTCAACGGGATTGATAGCATCGCGGATAGCATCTTCGTTAAATTCTTCACCGAGTTCTATTTCCATTGCTGTACCACCGGTAAAATCGATGTCGGTATTGAGACCGCCAAACACGAAAAAGCAGATAATACCTGCAAGAATGATGATACAGGGTATAGTGAACAGTATTTTTCTTTTTTCTATAATGTTAAACATATTCTTATAACCCTCCTCTTATGCACTGTAGAGCTTGGGATTTTTGATACCGAATCCAACAAGCTGACGAAGCAAGAACTTGGTAACGATAATTGCGGTAAACATACTTACAATTGTACCGATGAACAAGGTCTTTGCAAATCCGATAATAGTACCTGTACCAAAGTACCATAGTACAACAGCGGCAATTATTGTAGTGATATTGGCATCGATGATTGCCGTAAACGCTCTGTTAAATCCGGAATCAACAGATGCACGGAGAGTTTTGCCTGTTTTAATTTCTTCTTTTATTCTTTCAAAAATAACTACGTTGGCATCAACCGCAGTACCGATTGTAAGAATTATACCTGCGATACCGGGAAGTGTGAGCTGAATATCAAAACCGTTTAGAATAAGGGCAACAATTGAAACATATCCGATAAGTGCAATGTCTGCAATAAGGCCGCACATTCTGTACATAATAACCATAAAGAGCATTACAAGAATGAGACCTATACCGCCTGCCATGAGACTTCTGTTTAAAGCATCGTCACCGAGCTGTGCACCAACGCTGTTTTGACTGATAGGCTTGAGAGCAAAAGGAAGTGTACCTGATGTAATCTGATTTGCAAGAAGCTTTGCACTTTCGGAATCAAAGTCGCCTTCGATGATACAGGTATCGGAATTGATTGCTTCATTAACCTTGGGGCTTGAGATAAGGTTGTTGTCTATATAAATTGAAAGCTGCTGTCCTACAAGACGTGCGGTAGCTTCGCTAAAGAGGCTCTGTCCCTCACCCGAGAACTTGAGCTGAACAACAATTTTACCGTCCTGAGTAGAGGTAGGGATTGCTTCTTCAACGTGCGAACCGTTGAGAACTTCTTTGCCGTCGGGGTCTTTGAAAGAAAGACTTGCAGTTGCACCGAGATACTCGATAGCTTCGTTAGGGTCGGTAACTGCGGGAATTTCTACACGAAGTCTCTTCTGATTGTCAGAAACCTGTTCAGAAACGAGAGCCTCGTTGAGGCCGTTGCTGTCGAGACGAAGACGGAGAGCCGCAACAGCAGCTGAAATATCCTCTTCGCTCACTGCGCCAAGGTCTTCTACCTCGGGTTCAAATACGATAACAGAACCGCCTGCGAGGTCAAAACCTTTCTTTATACCAAAATCATTATCAAAAGATGCAGGTATAAACTTGTCGATAAATCCTAAATTTAAACCATATGCCGCAACATATGCAACTATTGCTGTCAAAAGACAGGCAATAACAAATTTTGTTATGCTTTTTGCTTTCATTAGTAATCCTCCTTGATTTTATTTAGTATATTAAAAGCAAACAAATATCAAATCAATAATCTGTATTTTCTTGTCTTGGGTATATCTGCAGTGATGTTAAAATACATCAAAATAACCAAACAAACCAAAACCGTAAATACCAACGAAAAAATACTTTTCCAGTAAATATCATTGTTCTTTACAATTGCTTCGCAAAGAGTATCTCTCACAAAACGAACCTCTCTGCACAAAGCCGGGTTGAGAGAGGGAAACCCGACTATCGGGGCATCCTCCCATGAATATCTTATGCCGGAAAAATCTTCAGAGTCACAGGGAATGTATGATGCGCAAAAAAAGGTCAGCAAAGTTGTCAAAATCAGCAATGCCGATAACAATTTTAAATTGGTATTACGCTCCAAAATCTCACCTGCTTTATCAGAAGTATTTATTATCAATCAGTTTTTTTGGAATTTATTCCGAGTATTCCTCCGACTGCTCCCGCTATGCCGCCGCATATTGCCGTTACAAGCACTCTGCCCGGAGCCGGAGCACCGCTGTATAAAAGCAAGCCCGCAAGACTAAGCAAAAGTATATTTCCAATCCCGCTAAGCATGCCCCACATCCATCCCCTGCCTCCGGCACTGCGCGCCGTGAGAAAGCCGGAAAGAAAAGCCGCAAAATACGTTATTGCACTGACCGTGGGAGCACTCACAGCCTCGGGCAGAGAGGTGTATGCCAAAAGTGCAGCCAAAAGTACAATCAAGAGCAGCGATACAATATAGGAAATCAGAATAAACTTGATTCCTTTAACTATTTTGCCAAATCCCGAAAAAGAATCGGGAGATACAGAATTTGACTCAGACACAATAAATCCCTCCGAATATTTTTGTTTAATAAATATTCGGAGGATATATTTTTTATGCTATCAAATTACTCTTCATCTTCAAAGTATTCTTTTTCTTCGGATTCGTTTTTGACATTGTCGTCGGCAGGCTTTGTAACCTCACTGATTGCCCAGCGGGCAATTTTTATTGTAGAAGGGTCGCCGACCTTACCGGTTTCGATAACAAGGTTTTCGCCCTTGATAGAAACGATTTTACCGTGGATTCCGCCAATTGTAAGAACTTTGTCGCCTACAATGAGCTGAGAGAGCATTTCCTGCTTAAGCTTCTCTTTTTTCTTCTGCGGTCTTATCATAAGGAAATACATAACACCTATGATAATCACAAAGGGAAGAAACATGCTTATAACAGAACCGGCACCGGCCTGCTGACCTGCAGACTCGCCCGCTGCCAAAGCAGTAATTTCAAACAAATTCATGTCTTTACCTCCATAGTCACTGAATAATACCACAATTATACACCAAATGATATAAAAAAGCAATAGTTTTTTTATATTTAATAATATTAATGTGACATTTTCACATATTAAAAAAATGTACATTGACATAAAATTACCGTGCTGATATAATATAGGCAATACTCAAAAAGGCGGTGAACAGCATGAACAAAGAGCTGAGAGTGGCAGCAATAAACGACCTATCCGGCGCAAGCCGATGCTCTCTTACGACAGCACTTCCGATAATATCTGCAATGGGGATAAACTGCTGCGTAATGCCGACGGCACTTTTGTCAAATCATACCGGCTACAGTTCATTCTTCTTTGAGGACTGCACAAATCAAATGCAGGAATTTTCCGATAAATGGGAAAATCTGGAGCTGCACTTCGATTGTATTTTTTCGGGATTTTTGGGATGTGCCAAGCAAATAGAAACCGTGGAGCATTTTATAGATAAATTTGCAGATGAAAAAACAAAAATCCTCATTGACCCTGTCATGGGCGACAACGGCGAAATATATTCGACCTACACCGACGAAATGTGCAGCAAAATGAAGCGTCTGGTGAAAAGAGCCGATGTTTTGACACCAAATCTGACCGAGGCATGTTCGCTTTGCGGTATTGAATATGCCGGCGAGCACCCCGATGATCGCACCCTTATACAGATATGCAAAAAGCTGCTTGAGCTTGGCGCAAAAAGTGTTGTTCTGACAGGATGCAAATGCGAAAACTACATAAGTAATTATGTGTACTCAGGCAATGAAGGCCGGAAATACTCGTCGGAGCTTATACCAAAGTATTTTACGGGTACGGGAGATGTGTTTGCATCGATAGTATGTGCCATGATAACCAAAGGCAAATCGGTGTTTGAAGCAGTTGAATTTGCAACCGATTTTGTGCACCGCGCAGCCTCATATTCCTACAGCATAGGAATAACGGTCAACGAGGGAATAGCTTTTGAAAAATTCTTGGGATTGTTGACTGCACAAATATAACTAAATTAAGATGTCCCCCGCCTCTATAGGCGGCGGGTGACATTTAATTTTTTCAGTGGGAGTTCAATCTCCCACTGAAAACGTTGAATGACGCGGCTTTGCCGCTTATTGAAAAAACAAAGATAAATTAAGTGTAGTACGGCAATCACAGATTGATATACATAATTAACTGCACAGTCTGCTTTTTTTGTAAAAATCCACAAAAGCTGTTTTCTTTTGAATTGAAATGCAGTAAAATTAAGATAAAATATAATATTGGTGTTGACTTTTACGCTTTAGCATGGTAAAATGCTAAAGTGAAATTCGCATATTATACAAATTCTACCGGAGGTAATATCTATGAACATAGAGACAAAGCTTTTGTCAGGTGACGAAAAAGCAATATTTGAGCTCCGCTCTCTTTACGAAAAAAACGGATATACTCAGTTCAAAATGAGTAAATTTGAAGAATATGACCTATATGTCAGAAACAAAAATTTTTTGGTGTCGGACAATATAATCACATTCACCGACACAACGGGCAAGCTCATGGCGCTTAAGCCCGACGTTACACTGTCGATTATCAAAAACAGCAAAGACATACCCGACTATACTCAAAAGCTTTATTACAACGAGAATGTGTACCGAATCTCAAAGAGCACCGATTCGTTTAAGGAGATTATGCAGGTGGGGCTTGAATGTATCGGTTCTATCGACGACTATTGCATATATGAGGTGCTTTCTCTCGCCGCCGAGAGTCTGGCTCTTATAAGTGAGGATTTTGTGCTCGATATATCTCATATGGATATTATCTCTGTTTTAATCAAAGAGCTCAAGCTTCCTCGCGATGCTGAAAAGGAAGTAATAAAATGTATCGGTGAGAAAAACTCCCATCAAATAGCCGACATCTGCTCTCAGTACGGCACAAACGAAGAAAATGCCGCCAAAATAGCAGAGCTCGCAACTCTCTACGGTTCGGTGACTGAAGTTATGCCCAAAATCAGAACACTTGTGGGGGAAACGGCATCTGAGGCTGTATCTCAGCTCGAAACCGTGTGCAGTCTGCTTGCTCAGTCCGGCCACGGCGATAAAATACACATTGACTTTTCGGTAATAAACCATATGGGCTATTACAACGGCATTGTGTTCAGAGGATTTATCAACGGTATTGCCCAGGGAATACTCTCGGGCGGTCAGTACGACAAGCTCATGGAAAAGATGCACCGCAGGTCGGGCGCAATAGGCTTTGCCGTATATCCCGACAATCTGGAAAGATTTGCTCATGACGAAAAGGAATATGACGTGGACACCGTTATACTCTATGACGAAACAAGCGATATAAAAACCATTGCCGATGCGGTCAGAATGATGAATGTCAGCGGTAAAAGTGTTGTTACACAAAAGGCAATTCCCGCAAAGTTAAAATACAAGCAGCTTCTCAAAGTAAACGGTAAAGGGGTTGAAATCATTGAAAACAATGCTTAATGTGGCACTTCCCAAGGGCAGACTTGGCGAAAAAGTGTATGATATGTTTGAAAAAGCGGGCTTTGAGTGTCCGTCTATAAAAGAAACAAACCGAAAGCTCATATTTGAAAACCCCGAAAAGGGTGTGCGTTATTTTTGGGTGAAGCCGTCGGATGTTGCAATATATGTAGAAAGAGGTGCCGCAGATATAGGTGTTGCTGGCAAAGACATTCTGTTGGAATATGAGCCCGACATATATGAGCTTCTTGATCTTGGCTTTGGTAAATGCAAAATGGCCGTAGCCGCCATGGCGGATTTCAGAGATAACCCACAGCAGACACTGCGCGTTGCAACAAAATTTACCAATATAGCCAAAAGCTATTATGCTTCGGTGGGCAGAGACATCGATATCATTCATCTTAACGGCTCCATTGAAATTGCCCCCATACTGGGTCTTTCTGACGTTATTGTGGATATTGTTGAAACCGGTACAACCCTTAAAGAAAACAATCTCCATGTTACAGAGACCATTGTACCCATAAGTGCAAGACTGATTGCAAACAAGGCAAGCTTTAAATTCAAGAATGAACAGATAGAAAAAATAGCAAAAAGTCTTTCGGCACAGCTCGAAGAAAAGTAGAGGAAGGTTTGGATATTATGATTAAAATATTAAAATACGGCGAAGTGGAAAACAAGGATATTTTTGCAAGAGTTGTTCCCGAATTTGATGTGGAGGATATTGTAGCGGACATCATTGCAAATGTGCGTCAAAACGGCGACAGGGCTCTTTTGGAATACACCGAAAAATTTGATGGAGCAAGTCTGGATTCGCTGCTTGTTACCAAGGAAGAAATAAACGAAGCGATTGCTTTGGTAGACAAAGAATTTATGGATATTCTGACAAAGGCCGCCGCCAACATACGCAAATTTCACGAAAAGCAGGTTAGAAGCAGCTTTATTATAAACGACGAAAACGGTGTTGTGACCGGTCAAAAGATTATTCCGATAGACAAAGCCGGTCTTTATGTACCGGGAGGCACAGCAGCATATCCGTCTACTGTGCTTATGGATTCTATTCCTGCCAAAATTGCCGGCTGCCGCGAGGTGGTTATGGTTACACCGCCTATGAAAAACGGCAGGGTTAATCCGGTAATTCTTGCCGCCTCAGCGGTTGCGGGAGTGGACAAGATAGTTAAAGTGGGCGGTGCTCAAGCTATTGCAGCACTTGCCTTCGGTACCGAAACCGTACCTAAGGTGGACAAGATTGTCGGCCCTGGAAATGCCTTTGTTGCCGAAGCCAAAAAGCAGGTGTTTGGCGTTGTGTCTATAGATATGATTGCAGGCCCCAGTGAAATTCTCATTGTGGCAGATCAAAATTCCAACCCTCGTCACATTGCAGCAGATTTGCTGTCTCAGGCCGAGCACGACACTCTGGCAAGTGCGGTGCTTGTTACCGATTCGGCTTCTCTTGCCCAAAAAGTAGCCGACGAGCTTGAATTACAGATTCCTCAGCTCGAAAGAGCAGAAATCGCAAGAGCTTCAATTGATAACAACGGCAAAATCATAGTGGCAGATACCCTTGATGCGGCAATTGAAATATCCAACGAAATTGCTCCCGAGCACCTGGAGCTTTGCGTGGACAATCCCTTTGATTATCTTGATTCAATACGTCATGCAGGTTCAATTTTTATGGGCAGAAACTGCCCCGAGGCACTGGGCGACTATTATGCAGGCCCCAATCACACCCTGCCCACAAGCGGCACGGCAAAATTTTCGAGTCCGCTTTCTGTAGATGATTTTGTAAAGAAAACCCAGTATACCTATTATACCAAGGATGCACTCGGAAGAGTTGCAAAAGATGTGGAATATTTTGCAAAAAAAGAAGGTCTAACGGCTCACGCAAAAAGCGCTGTGATAAGGATAGAAGAATAGTATTTGTTGCTTTGCAGAGTATCACACCGGCGGTGCAGCACTTTAGAATAATTTGCGGCATATCCAAAGCGAGCCGAGCGGCGGTCAAAGAAAAATCATAAAAGGAGAATCCTATGAGTAAGTTTTTTTCAAAAAAGCACAAAAGCCTTGTGCCATATGTTCCCGGTGAACAACCCAAAAACAGCGAATACATAAAGCTAAACACCAACGAATCCCCCTATCCCCCATCAAAAAAGGCAATAAAACGTGCTGCCGAAGCCGCCAAATGGCTTCAGCTTTATTCTGACCCCGAATGCAGCCTGCTCACCTCTATTCTTGCCAGAGGGCTAAAGGTAGCAAAGGAACAGGTGCTAATGACAAACGGCTCGGACGAAATACTCAATTTTGCATTTATGGCATTTTGTGACGATGAGCACCCCGCAGTATTCCCGGATATAAGCTATGGCTTTTACAAGGTGTTTGCCGAGCTTCACAATATACCCTACACCGAGATTCCGCTAAAAAGTGATTTTACAATAAATCCTGATGATTACATCGGAATAAACAAAAATATTTTTATTGCCAATCCCAATGCTCCCACAGGCATTGCCCTCAGCCTTTCTGATATTGAAAAAATTGCTGCATCCAATCCGGACAACATAGTGCTCATCGACGAGGCATATGTGGACTTTGGAGCAGAAAGTGCAATAAAGCTTTTGCACAAATATAACAACCTCATTGTCACTCAGACCTTTTCAAAATCGCGCTCCATGGCGGGAGCAAGGCTCGGATTTGGTGTAGCATGCGAGGATATCATAAATGACATGAACACTATCAAATATTCTACAAACCCCTACAACATCAACTCCATGACTATGGCGGCAGGTGTGGGATGTCTGGAGGATGAAAAATATAATGAGGACAACTGCAGGGAAATTCAGAAAACCAGAAAATATACCGTCAAAGAGCTTTATAAGCTTGGATTTACCATGACCGACTCAATCACAAATTTTATTTTTGCAAAGCATGAATACATTAGCGGCACCGAGATTTATACCGCCCTCAAAAACAGGGGTATTCTGGTGCGTCATTTTGACAAAGAAAAAATAAAAGACTACAACAGAATTACAATCGGAACAAAGAAACAAATGACTGCTCTTGTTGATGCACTAAGGGAGATTATTGCTCAATATTAACGGAGGACTCTATAATGAGAAAAGCTGAAATAAAAAGAAACACACAGGAAACAAAAATAGAACTTATTCTCAACCTTGACGGAAACGGCAAAGCCGAAATAAATACGGGATGCGGCTTTCTTGACCATATGCTCACGCTTTTTGCATCCCACGGAGGTCTTGACCTTAAGGTAGAATGCAACGGTGATACACATGTGGACTATCACCACACCGCAGAGGATATTGCCATCTGTCTGGGGCAGGCTTTTGCCGATGCTCTCGGCGACAAAAAGGGAATTGTGCGCTATGGCAGCATGCTTCTGCCTATGGACGAGGCTCTGATACTTTGTGCCATAGATTTTTCGGGCAGAGCATACCTTGGATTCAAAATGGATATCCCCTCTGCAAAGGTAGGCGATTTTGACACTGAGCTCTGCGAGGAATTTTGGCTCGGCTTTGTGAGAAAGGCAGAATGTACACTGCACCTTAATCAGCTCTCCGGCTCCAATTCCCACCATATTATAGAGGGAGTGTTCAAGGCGGCAGGCAGAGCAATAAGGCAGGCCGTGTCAACCGACCGGCGTTTTGCCGATAAAATACCGTCTACAAAGGGAGTGTTATGATGATAGCAATTATAGACTACGGCGTTGGGAATCTCTTTTCGCTCAAAAGCTCATTTGCTTCAATCGGCGTTGAGGCTGTTGTTACGCAAGACAGAGAAACCATAGAAAAATCCGAAAAGATAATTCTTCCGGGTGTGGGTGCCTTTGGTGATGCCATTGCAAAGCTCAATGAAACCACAATGGCAGAGGTTGTAAAGTCTGAGGCATCAAAGGGAAAGCCGATTATGGGTATATGCCTCGGTATGCAGCTTCTGTTTGACAAAAGCTATGAATACGGCGAGCATGACGGTCTCGGTCTTATAAAAGGCGAAATCAGATATATAGGCGAGGTTATAGACAAAGGCTTGAAAATACCGCACATAGGCTGGAATGCGCTAAAATTTACGGGTGAAAAAAGCAAGATATTCAAATATCTTAATGATGGCGATTTTGTGTATTTTGTTCATTCATATTACGGTACCGACTGTATCGAAAGCACCATTGCGACTGCCGAATACAGCGTTCCGCTTACGGCGGCTGTTTGTAAGAATAATGTGTACGGATGCCAGTTCCACCCCGAAAAAAGCGGTGATGTGGGACTCAAAATACTCAAGGCTTTTTGTGAGCTCTGAAAGGAATGATTGAAAATGTTGATTTTCCCGGCAATTGATTTGTGTGACAAAAAAGCGGTCAGACTCTACAAGGGTGACTATAACCGTATGACCGTATACAGTGACAATCCCGCCGAAATTGCAAATGACTTTGAAGCTCAGGGCGCAACACATATACACATTGTTGACCTGGACGGTGCCAAAAACGGTGACACACCCAATCTTGACACCGTTAAAGAAATTATCGCATCAACATCACTGTTTTCTGAAATCGGCGGCGGCATCAGAAGTATGGAAACCGTAGACAAATATATAGATGCTGGCATAAACCGCGTTATTCTTGGCACAGCGGCAGTACAGGATGAAGAATTTTTAAAAAAAGCCGTAGAAAAATACGGCAGCAAAATTGCCGTAGGTGCCGATATCAAAGACGGCTATGTGGCAATTAAAGGCTGGATAGAAAAGTCAGAGTATGAATGCTTTGAGTTTTGCGAAAAAATGCAGTCAATCGGTGTGAAAACCCTTATTTGCACAGATATCTCAAAGGACGGTGCAATGATGGGTACCAATCACGAATTATACAAGGCTCTGAGCGAAAGGTTTGATATGCAGATTGTGGCATCGGGCGGCGTGTCTTCTGTTAAAGATGTAGAAAAGCTTGCAAAGCTCGACATCTATGGTGCAATCATCGGAAAAGCATATTACACCGGCGCAATTTCGCTAAAAGAGGCAATAGAGGTGGCAAAATGATAACAAAAAGAATAATTCCCTGCCTTGACGTAAGAAACGGCAGAGTTGTAAAGGGAGTAAATTTTGAAGGCTTGTCGGATGTTTCGTCGCCGGTGGAGCTGGCAGATTTTTATTCCAAATGCGGAGCAGACGAGCTTGTGTTTTATGATATTACCGCATCGGCAGAGGGCAGAGCCCTCTTTACCGACATTCTCTGCGAAGCGGCAAGCAAGATATTTATTCCGCTCACTGTGGGCGGCGGTATCAACACGACAGAGGATTTTGACCGAGTGCTCAAATGCGGTGCCGACAAGGTGAGCGTAAATTCGGGAGCAATCAAAAATCCCAAACTGATATACGAAGCGGCAAAGCGATATGGCGACCAGTGTGTTGTGATTTCGGCCGATGTAAAAAGGGTTGACGGAGTGTTCAGAGTATTTGCCAAGGGCGGACGCGAAAACACCGGCATGGAGGCAATAGAATGGATACGTCACTGCGTGGATTCGGGCGCGGGTGAGGTTGTGCTCAATTCAATCGACACCGACGGTATAAAGGGCGGTTTTGACCTCGAAATGCTGAGTGCGGTGTGCGCGGCTGTAAATGTGCCGGTTATTGCATCGGGAGGTGCAGGATGCATAGATGATTTTACAAGGCTGTTTAAAACACTGCCTAAGGTGGATGCAGGTCTGGCGGCTTCGATTTTCCACTTTGGAGAGGTGAGCATAAAAGACCTAAAAAAAGAGCTGAAAAATCAGGGTATTGCAGTGAGAATATAAATAATACCAAACCTCATAATCTTTTATAGCATGAAGGAGTATAATTCAATGATAAACATAAACGATTTAAAATTTGACGAAAAAGGTCTCATCCCCGCAGTTGTGGTGGATTCGGTAAGCAAAAAGGTACTTACCGTTGCATACATGAACAAAGAAAGCCTCGAAATTTCGATGAAAAAGGGTCTCACATGCTTTTGGAGCCGTTCAAGAAACGAGCTTTGGTTAAAAGGCGAAACCAGCGGCAACTATCAGCACATTGTGTCAATCACTGCCGACTGTGACAACGATGCTCTTGTGGTTGTGGTAGACAAGGAAGGCCCTGCGTGTCACCTGGGCACCGACTCCTGCTTTGTAAACAAACTTTGGGAAAGCCCCGACAGAAACGAATTTTCGCTCGAAAGCCTGATGCAGCTCATAGAAGGCAGAAAAAGCAACAAAAAAGAGGGCTCCTACACCACATACCTTTTTGAAAAGGGAATTGACAAAATTCTCAAAAAGGTGGGTGAAGAATGCACCGAGGTTATTATTGCCGCAAAGGCAGACGACAAAAAAGAAACTATCTACGAGGTATCTGACCTTGCCTATCATGTTATGGTAATGATGATAGAAATGGGCATATCACTTGAAGATATTCACAGGGAGCTCGCCTCCAGACACGTTATTGACAAAAAAATTAAACAGGAGAAAATGACACAATGATTCTTGAGGATCTGCACACTCACACAAGCTACTGTGACGGAAAAGACTCCCCCGAGGAAATGATAAAGGAAGCAATAAAAAAGGGTCTTTGTACAATCGGATTTTCGGGGCATATATTTCTGACCTACGGTACTTCGTGGTGTATGTCAAAAGATAATACCGAAAGGTACATTGCAGAAATAAATGCACTTAAAGAAAAATACAAAAACAAAATAAAGGTTCTTTGCGGAATAGAAACTGACCTTTATTCCGACGAGGATTTATCTCGTTTTGATTATGTGATAGGTTCGGTGCACGGATTTAAGGTAGGAGATGCCTATTTTGAAATTGACAATTCTGCCGAAGTCTTGCGAAACGGAATTGACAGGTATTTTTGTGGTGATGCCAATTTGGCCGCAGAGCACTATTTTTGCTCGGTGGTTGAATGCATCAAAAAAACCGATGCCGACATCATAGGTCATTTTGACCTAATAACCAAGTTTCGCAACAAAGACCGTCTCTTTGACGAAGCCCACCCTCGCTACATTGACGCATATCAAAGGGCAGTAGACGAGCTTATCCCCATGAATAAGCCGTTTGAGATAAACATGGGAGCAATATCACGCGGATACCGAACAACCCCCTACCCCTCTGTGCCAATACTAAAATATATAGCGTCAAAGGGAGGCAAGGTTATAATGACCGGCGACACTCATGCAAAGGAAAATCTTTGCTATAGCTTTGAAAAATTTGAAAATCTGGCTAATGACTGTGGATTTGATAAGGTCTGCTATGCTGAGGATATACTAAGTAATAAACACCGAAAAAAATAATTAAACATACATAACAAACAAAACGGCACGCAGGTAACTTCTGTTTGGGCAGAAGCGACCTGCGTGCCGTTTTGTTTATTTTATTTTATATCAAAACAAGCTGAGCTGGCTGTCCTCTCTGTCATCGTCCTTAAGATAATAACCGGTTGCCGGAATATTTTTGGCTGTATAATAGGCGGGGTCTGCAAAGGTTACATCTTTCAAAAATTCAACCCTTGCAAGAGTGCTTTTCTTTTTCATATTCATAAGCGCCACTCCCATGGTATCGCGAGTGGTCTTGGTCTGCATGAGAGACGAATTGAATATTACAATCTTATCAAGAGAGCTGTATATAACAATATCCTCATCCTCTGCAAGAAATTTAACTCCCACAAGCTTTGACTTGGAATAATATGCATTAACCAGCTTTTTGCGGTTGGTTTTGGTCTCGTAGCACTTCATGGAAACCCTCGCTCCCTTTCCGTTTTCAAAAACAAAGAGCAAATCTCCACTGTAGTCAATTGTAGGAATTGCAAAAACAATTTTCTCGTCGGGCTCGGTTTCTATGATGTTGGGAATATAGTGACCCAGTTCACTTGCCTTGCAGTCGGCAATCTCATGCATTTTGACCTTGTAGGCATTCTGCCTGTCACTAAACAGTATCAGATCCGACTTATTGGTAGCATCCCACTCACAGAGCATATAGTCATCCTCTTTGAGCTTGTGAGCACCGCTTGACCGAAGAGAAACATGACTGATCTTTTTGAGATAGTTGCCTGCAGTAAGAAACACTCTCAAATTGTAGTCTTCAATAACAACACTGTCGTCAAACACCTCAACATCATCTTCATATATAATCTCTGTTTTGCGGTCTATGCCGTATTTTTTTGAAATGTCTTTTAGCTCTGATATTATAATATTTTTGATTTCGCCGTCGTCTTTGATGATGGCATCAAGACGGTCAAGCTCTGCATTCAAATCATCAACGTCTTGGATTCTTTTTAGAATATATTCCTTATTAAGATTTCGCAGCTTGATATCGGCAATGAAATCAGCCTGAATTTCATCTATATCAAAGCCGTTCATAAGGTTGGGAATAACATCCTCATCCTTTGCGGTATCGCGGATAATCTTGATTGCCTTGTCGATATCAAGAAGTATCTTTTTTAAACCTTCCATAAGGTGAAGCTTGTGAGTAAGCTTGTTGATATCATATTTGATTTTGCGTATCAGACATTCTTTGCGGAAGGATATCCAGTGTTCGAGTATTTCGGCAATACCCATAACCTTTGGAGCTGTACCGATGAGAATGTTGAAGTTACAGCTAAAGCTGTCTTCCAAGGTTGTCATTTTGAAAAGCTTGCTCATGAGCTTTGGTACATCGGTGCTCTTTTTGATATCAAGAGTTATTTTGAGACCCGATCTGTCGGATTCGTCTCTGATATCGGTAATTTCCTTAATCTTGCCAAGCTTTATGAGGTCGATTATCTTGTCGATAATTGCCTCTGCTGTGGTGGTATAGGGTATTTCATAAATTTCAATTACGCTGTTTTTCTTATCATAACGGTAGCGACTGCGAAGCTTAATGCTGCCTCTTCCGGTTTTGTATATCTGGTCGATTGCCTCCTTATCATAAATAAGCTGAGCACCGGTTGAAAAATCGGGTGCAAGGAGAGTTTTGGATATATCGCATTTGGGATTTTTGAGATATGCTATCGTAGTTTTGCACACCTCTGCCAGATTGAAGCTGCACACGTTGCTTGCCATACCAACCGCGATACCTTGATTTGGATTTACAAGAATATTCGGAAAGGTTACCGGAAGAAGGGTGGGCTCTTTGAGTGTGCCGTCATAGTTATCCATAAAGTCAACGGTGTTTTTGTCGATATCCTTAAATATCTCATTGCATATTTCATCAAGCTTTACCTCGGTATAACGGGAGGCCGCATATGCCATATCTCGCGAATAGTGCTTTGAAAAATTTCCCTTGGAGTCTATAAATGGGTGCAAAAGCGACTCGTTACCGCCGGTCAGACGAACCATTGTTTCATAAATAGCGCCGTCCCCGTGGGGATTGAGCTTCATGGTCTGACCAACCACGTTTGCAGACTTTGTCTTCTGACCTTTGATAAGATTCATCTTATACATGGTGTAGAGCAGCTTGCGGTGTGAGGGCTTAAATCCGTCTATCTCCGGGAGTGCACGGGAGATGATAACGCTCATTGCATAGGGCATATAGTTTTCACGGAGAGTGTCCGTAATTTTCATATCTGTATGATTCATTTCGCGCGTCTCCTTTAGCTAAGATCAAGCATCTCAAGATAGAGATGTCCGTTTTGGGCAATGTAGTCTTTTCTGCCGCTAAGGTTATCACCCAAAAGAAGGTCAAACATTTCGGCTGTTCTTTCCACAGCCTCGGTATTAACCCTAATAAGTCGGCGGGTTTCGGGGTTCATGGTGGTTTGCCACATCATATCGGGCTCATTTTCACCAAGACCCTTTGAACGTTGAACAGTGCATTTATTTGCATCGAGCTTCTTTAATATATCCGCTTTTTCTTTATCGGTGTAGGCAAAGTATGACTTACCCTTGCATATGATTTCAAAAAGTGGTGATTCGGCAATAAACACCTTGCCCTCTTCAATCAGAGTAGGCACAAGACGGTATATCATTGCAAGAAGAAGTGTACGTATCTGGAAGCCGTCAACATCGGCATCGGTACATATTATAATCTTGCTCCACCGAAGATTGTCCATATCAAAAAGCGAAAGATTTTTGTTGTGCTTGCTGGAAATTTCAACTCCGCAGCCGAGAACCCTCATAAGATCCACAATAATATCACTTTTGAATATCTTGTCGTATTCTGCCTTCAGGCAGTTGAGGATTTTGCCTCTGATAGGCATAATAGCCTGAAACTCTGCGTCTCTGCCCTGCTTGCATGAACCGAGCGCCGAGTCACCCTCAACGATGTATAGCTCGCGTTTTTCAACGTCTTTGGTACGGCAGTCAACAAATTTTTGAACACGGTTATTGATATCGATGGATCCGGTGAGCTTTTTTGCAATGTTAATTCTCGCCTTTTCAGCATGCTCACGGCTGCGCTTGTTAACAAGCACCTGAGCGGCAATCTTGTCAGCTTCCACCTTGTTTTCTATAAAATATATTTCCAGCTCATGACGCAAAAACTCTGTCATAGCTTCTTGAATAAACTTGTTGTTTATAGCCTTTTTGGTCTGATTTTCATAGCTGGTCATGGTAGAGAGCGAATTGGAAACCAAAATAAGACAGTCTTTAACATCATTAAAGTTGATTTTGGATTCGTTTTTGTTATATTTTCCGATTTGCTTTAAGTATTTGTCTATCTGATATACAAAGGCATTGGTTACAGCCTTGTCGGGTGAGCCGCCGTGCTCCAGATAGCTTGAATTGTGGTAATATTCAAGAGCATTTACTTTGTTGGAAAAGCAAAATGCAACAGAGAGCTTTACCTTGTATTCGGGCTTGTCCTCGCGGTCGCGACCGGTACGCTCACACTCCACATATTTAACATCGGTCATTGCATCAGAGGCGGCAATTTCCTTTACATAATCAACAATACCGTCTTCATATTTATAATCGGTTGTTTCAAATTCGCCCCTTGATATTTCGTTTTTGAAACGGAGAAGAATGCCCTTGTTGACAATTGCCTGCTTTTTTAATACATCATGATAAAACTCTGCGCTGATATCAATATCGGTAAAAACGTCGAGGTCAGGACGCCAGCGAGTTTTTGTCATTGTATATCGGTGACGGAACGGTTCCTTGGAAAGTCCCCCCACATTCTCACCCTTTTCAAAGTGAAGACCGTATTTATAGCCGTCACGGTATACGGTTACGTCCATATATTCGGAGGCATACTGAGTTGCACACGCACCCAGACCGTTGAGACCAAGGCTGTATTCATAGTTGGAGCCGGAATTGTTGTTATATTTACCGCCGGCATAGAGCTCACAGTATACCAGTTCCCAGTTGTAGCGATCTTCTATGGGGTTATAGTCAACGGGAACACCCCTGCCGTAGTCGGTAATTTCTATTGATTTATCTAAATATCTTGTTATTTCTATAATATCTCCGTGTCCTTCACG
>JAEDEG010000178.1 GCA_016293435.1 Clostridia bacterium | reverse complement strand
GCCCTTGCCCTTTTGCCAGAGCAGACACAGGAAGAAATTTTCCGTTACTATTTCCTGCGCCAGCCGCAGCGGGTGATCGGCGTACATATCGGACGGACACGCAGCACAGCAGGGCGGCATATCCAGCTTGCCTTGAAGCGGCTCCGGCGGCTCATGGAGGGAAAACGCTATGAGTAAACTTCTCCCCTATGAAACAATCGTCAAGGCGCATGAGGGCGACCCGGACGCAATCGACACCGTTCTTTCCCACTACGTCGGATATATCCGATACTGTTCCAAAGTACACGGGAAAGTCAGCGCCGAGGTTGAGGAACATATAAAACAGAAGCTAATCGCCGCGCTGTTCAAATTTCGCTTTGACCGATAAGCAAAGAACGAACACCGACTGTCATTAGCGATTTTCACCAGCAAGTTTACAATTCATCTATTCCCATAAGTAAGCGGTCATAGTATAATAAAGCCATCGACAAATAGTAATTATATTTTTTGAAAGAATTCTATAGAGTAAAAATATTTTGTCTTCTATGTTTTAGAAAATGTGCAACAGTCGTTCCGTGAGACTGGTATGTGCCCAAAAAAAATGGTCTATGCAAGAAAATAGATACAACAATAGTGAGCAAATGATTCAGGTAAAGATCAGATATATAATATTTTAAAGTAATTGTACATTTTTTAAGAAATTACAATGGTCATTCATCGTGTTTGAAAGAATAGGTTATTGGCGCACTTTACTTATATATCGTTTTACAGGGGCTGTTTTTTATGCAACGTTAGGGCTTACTCGTATATAGTTATGAAAATAAATAGAGAATGAGGTGCGATTAGATGAAAAATCTTGGATATTCACAAAATTTTTTGGTTAATAAAAAGTTGGTAGAACGTTTAATAAGCAAGTCAAATATTGATGTAACAGATTATGTTATTGAAATTGGTCCTGGAAAAGGGATAATAACAGATGTACTTTCTCAGCATGCTGGAGAGGTTGTTGCAGTTGAATATGATCAAGAATTATATAATAATTTAGTAAGATATCACAGTCATGATAATGTTACATATATATTTGGTGATTTTTTAAAATATAAGTTGCCTTTAAATCGCAGATATAAAATATTCTCCAATATTCCTTTTCAGATAACAGCGGATATTATTAGGAAATTAACAGACGATGTAAATCCACCATCAGATATAAATATCATAATTCAAAGAGAGGCAGCTAAAAAGAATTGCGGTATTCCATTACAAAAATATGAAGGTTTTCGTGCTGCTATAATAAAGGCACAATATAAGGTAGAAATTACACATAGTTTTAAAAGGAGCGATTTTTTTCCTTCGCCTAATGTTGATACAGTTATGCTTCATATGCAGTTATGGGATGATAGATTGAGTGGTGATGATCTTCAAAATTATAAAGATTTAGTGGCTTTTTTTTACACTAATATTAAAGGAGAGACTGCTAAAGAGAGACTTTCTATTTTATTTTCTAATGAGCAAATCAAAAGATTGGGAAAAGCCAATAGAATTAGTCTTTCAAATTCATATACGTTAATCACGGCCGAGCAGTGGATGAATATTTATTATTACTCCAAAATTGGATTGACAGATGAAAAGAAAAAAAAGTTTCAAGATGCATATAAAAAACTTCAAAAAATGAATAAAAAATTGAAAAAGCAAAACAGAACATCTTTACGAAAGTCTAGTAGCAATAAGAAATGTAGAACAAGGATTGATACTTCTAATGGTACAAAAAATAGATAGTATTGATAATTTCTATAAAAATGTGCATGGTAGTGCGAAAATCTGAGAAGAGAATTTAATGCTGGATTTTGTTGATAGTAGATTTCAATGAGTTAACCATAAAAGTATATTAGAAAGTAAAAACAACAGGGGTAGTAGAATATATTTGTTAGATACAAGAAGGAGAGATTGAATTTAAGGTCATCTAATACTCGCGGAATAGTGATAATAATGGTAAGCTGTATTGAAAAAAAACAAAATAACTAACATTATGGGATTATTTCGGTATGAATTGATGTTTTATCATCTTACATAGAATCAGAAATTTGAAAAATTAAAAGAGGACTAAGTTTATGAGAACCCTGTTCTTAACTTCAAGTGGCTTAAACGAAAAGACTATGGTATTATTTTGGAAATGTATCGGAAAAGAACCGATTAACACAAAAGCGATTTTGGTTCCATCCGCCGCAGTTGGAAATGATGGTGCGCGAGAAGGAATCATTGTATGTATGGAGCGCCTTATGAATATGGGAATACCTATGAATAATATTCTTATATATAATCTTGCGTTTTTACTTTCCGATGGATATAAAAGAACATATTCAAGTTATATTAGTGACATACCTGTACCGTTTCGCTTAATGAGTGTTCAAGAACTCACTCAATATGACATGATTGCTTTTTGTGGAGGAAATGCCCATACGCTTCTTAGCGAAATAAACAGAACAGGATTTTCGAAGCCCCTAAAGCAAGCAATAGAGAATGGATTGGTGTATCTGGGAATTAGCGCAGGTAGTATGATTGCTGCCGGAAATTTTTCCGATGGATTAGGATATTTAGCAAATCCGTTGATACCACACGCTGAAAAAGAGAGCCCTTTTGGAGATATATCGAAGAACGATTTGATTGAATTGGCTGACGGTCAAACTGTATTGATTAAAGGGAATCGACAGGAAATTATTTAATAAATTGAATACTGTTGTTTTTTTATCTTCGGGGCACCCTGACCCGAACTTTCAAAACTGAATATCAGCCGCCCACCAGCGGCCAGCGAAAGCAGTAAGTCTGAAAAAGATTTGCTGCTTTTTTTGTGTCCATTTGGCAAAATCGAAAATCACCCGTAGTAGGTAGGTGAAGCCAGAAAAAACTGCCTGCTCCGTTTGGCAAATTTCTAAGAGCGGTGGTGTGGGGAGTGAAAGGAAAAATTCTCTGCCCCGCCGGTTGCCAAAATCCTGTTGCCCGGATTACTAAGGCAAAAGAAATTTTGAAAAATCCCCGTCCAGCGGGTAGCTGGCGGCCTTTGAAATGTATCTTTAGCGGAAAGGGAAAAAGCCGCAGCCAGCGGGCAGCAAAGCCCCGTTCCGGCGTCATATTGGCGAAAGGAAAAAAGGCCGCCCACAGCGGGCCGCAAGCCCTGTCCTGTCCGTTCTATGTACGGAAAAACCAGACAGGGGCAGTCTGCGGCAGTCTTAGAGCAAGATTCTACCACAGTACCAAATTTCGCCTATCGGCTCATTTTGTCCTGCGGGAATCTTGTTGGGGTTGCCACCCCAAGCCCGCCTTTTGCGGCTTGCGCCGCTTTGAAAAATCCCCGGAAAATTTTTTCGGATTTTTCAAAAAACACTTCCGCTTATGCCCCTGTTTTTCTCCTATTAGTGAAAGGGCAAAGCATTACAAAAAGAAAGGAGGTCTACGACCATGAAAAGATATAACACACCCCACCGCCACCGGGTAATCAAGACACGCTTGACCGAGGAAGAATACGCCGAGTTTTCCGAGCGTGTCACGCTCTGCCAAATGAGCCAGTCCGAATATATCCGGCAGGCACTGATTAAGTCACGCATACGCCCGGTCATTACCGTTTCCCCGGTCAATGATGAACTGCTTTCTGCTGTTGGGAAGCTCACAGCCGAGTACGGGAAAATCGGCGGCAACTTGAATCAGATTGCCCGCTGTCTGAACGAGTACGGCGCACCCTATAACACACTCTCCAATGAGGTACGCGCCGCCATAGCGGAGCTTGCCGCCTTGAAGTTTGAAGTCTTGCAGAAAGTAGGTGAAGCCGTTGGCAACGTTCAAACATATCAGCTCTAAAAATGCCGACTACGGGGCGGCTGAACAGTACCTAACCTTTGAGCATGACGAGTTTACCATGAAGCCCACCCGTGATGAAAACGGGCAGATTGTTCCGAGGACAGGCTATCTCATTTCCTCTCTGAATTGCGGTGATGAAGATTTTGCAATC
>JAEDEG010000177.1 GCA_016293435.1 Clostridia bacterium | reverse complement strand
GACTGGTTTATTGCAACCTGCTGGAACACCTGTTGCTCCATGTAAAGATTGCCGAAGAACCGAGAAATCCGGACGCAAACGAAAATGAGTTGCCCGGTATCGGCGGTGCGATCAACTTTATCTGTAAAGACCTCAATGATATTTATGCCGGAAAAGAATCTGCCGATGAATGGCGCAAAAAAGCGGCTGCTTTGGTCAGAGACAGCTTTGACGACTACATCCGCATTCTCCGTCACCTCTGGAGCGTGATTGAGCAAAACCCGATCTATAAAGCCGCCATCACTAAGCAAATGCTCTGCACCGGCTGGGACGGTAAGGTTGTGGAGAGGGTGCTTAAGGCAGTGGAATCATTATAAGCGTATAATGAAGTAAGAAGGAGGATTAAGAATGAGCAATAAAAAACTTAATGGTGCTGACTATCTTTTGTTACTGCTTTATTTGGATAATAAAGCACCAATTTATGGCGCAATTCGCTTAGAGAAGATGATGTTTCTCTTTAATGAGGAAATTGCTCCACGATTGAAAGATACAGGGCTGGATTCAGATAAACTGCCGGAATTTATTTCCTACAATTTTGGACCTTTTTCCAAAGATGTGTATGAACAGGTTGAACTTTTCAAAGGGATAGGATTTATCCAAGTTACGGATTTGAATGCTCATGAAGAATTGATAGAAGCCGATGATTGGGAAGAAGGCCCTTTTGGTAAAAATATGAATTACTCTGGGTTTCAGTTAAATGATGAAAAACGCTTTTACAAATACCAAATGTTAAAATTGGGAGAAGACTATGTTAATTGTAAAATTCGCCCGGAATTAACCGTAGAACAATTGGAGGTACTTTTGCAATTCAAGAAAAAAATCACTTCTCTTTCGCCAAAGCAAATATTGCGTTATGTATATACAAAATATCCGGACTTTACAAGCAACTCCCTGATAAAGGATGAGGTGTTTGATGATGACTGAGGGCGTTGAAGAAATACTGCGAGAGAAGTATTGTTCTTATAGAAAGGCGCGGGGCAAAAAGAAAATTTATATTGAAGTTCCCGTGTTCTCTCGCTCGGTTGATTTAGTTGAATTAGACGGCCATTCAAGAAAAATTACAGCAGTTGAGTTTAAGATTAAAGACTGGAAAAGAGCAATTAAACAACTCTCCGAGATTTCGTTATGCTTTGATTACTTGGTTTTATGTGTTCCCAAGCCTAAAACCGATAAGTGTATTGAGAACATTAAAAATTCATGTGCTGAAAAAGGCATAGGACTTATATTGTGGGATCAAGTCGATGACAGCTTTATAAAAATATGTAATCCGATTGAAGCGTTCGATATATGGAAAGAACCCAAAAGACAGATTCTCAAATACTTAAAAGAGAGGGAGGTATATCATGAGTGATAATTTGAAATTATTACGCTACAATACAGGTACAGATAAGCAAGTATTAATACAGTTTAAAAATGATTTTTCAGCTGTAATATTTAATGCCACCATTGTTGCATATAGCAGAAGTGCTGTGGCTGATCTTGTGTCTGTCCATAAGAACCAATATATCATTGATCCTCAAACTCATATTTATCAACAAAGTATTCATGATGTGAAAACCCAAAATAAATCGGGGGAATTCGCCATTAAAAAATCGGTTAGCAAATATCTTGATGAACTTCCTAAAGATCTTGAAAATGAATTCGTTTGCCGTGGGGGATGTTTGCCGACTTCGGTGATTTTCGCGCATATAGATGATTTAGTTGATTCGGTATACAATTTTGAAACATCATATGTAAATCAATATGTAAAATCAAAAGAATATGATAAATACCTTGAGTTTGCACAGATAGGTCCAAAAGCCGCAACAGTAATTGCCCCATATTTTATGATAAAATCCGACTATACGGACGCAGAAATTGATGAGTGGATATCACTAAATGTTGAAATTGCCAAGAGATTCATTCTAAAGAACAACAACACTTATCCTGTAGGCGTACAAATTGTCCTCGATAAGCAAATTCTCGCAAAAGAAGGGCTTGTGAAAAAAATATGTGCAGCATACCAGGGTGTCAATGCTAAATTCGCATTTATCTGGATAGATGAATTTGATCTTTTTGAGACAACCAACTTGCATCGTATTGCTTTTAAAGATTTATTGATTGGATTGACTGCGTTGAATATGAGGCCAATTATGGCATATGGTGGATATGATGCAATTCTTCTTTGCCACCAAGATCTTCCATACAGGATGTACGGAGTAGCACAATCCGTTGGATATGGAGAAAACCGTGCTGTTACTCCGGTTGGTGGTGGTCTTCCGGTAAACAAATATTACTTTTATCCTCTACACGACCGCTTAAAAATGTCCGATGCCAGTAGCATTTTGAGAAGCAAAGGATTCTTTTCCATGGACCCACAAAAAGCAAGCGAGTTGTTCTACTCAACTATATGCGATTGCAAACAATGTAAGGAAATAATTAAAAACAATATTAACAATTTCAATCGTTATAATGAAGCAACAGACTACACGATGAAAAACGGTATAAAGAGAAATAGACCTACTACCGAGGCAACACTGATTGCGGCAAGACACTTTATGTATTCGAAAGTTAAAGAATGGGAAGTACTTGACGGCATGAGTTTTGACGATCTAAAAATGGAATTGATGAATAATTACTCATCTTATGGCTCTGGTAGATCACAGTCAATAAGTGATTGGTGTAAGATTTATGGCTGAAAATAGTAGAAATATTTTTATAACTGGAGCAGGTTTTTCCGCTTCAGCAAAGCTTCCGATACAGGATAAAATTTTACGAGAAATGATGTCCCCTCCAAGCGACGATATATTATCTTACGATCCGGAACCTGAGAGTATAAAATTTCTAATAGCTTACATCAATGTAGGATTATACTTGCTCAAAAACTATACTTCAATTGACAGTACAGAACAATCGGATTTGTTTTTACAGTACAAGAAAGACGAGATGCAGGTTACTGGAAATTCGAATCGGTTGGCTGATCGGTATGTGCAACTTCAAAAAATCAAAGAGGCTATACGCCAAGCACTGATTGAATCAAATATACAAATCAGTTTGGAGGATGTTTTTACATCATTCGATAAAAGTTATCAGACTAAGGAATACTTTCACCAATATTCTTACCACACGGCAGATGATATAAAAGAATATATAATCAGACTGTTTGTTTATTATTTCTGCAAATGTGGAAAGCAACACAGCTATGATAATCAAGACTATCTTGATTTTTGCGAGTATATTCGAACGATTCCTAATGTATCGATCATTTCAACAAACTGGGATGTACTTGTAGAAGAGTATTTTATCCGACAGAAGATTACATATAACCTTTGCTTAAATGAGCCTTACTTCAGTAAGCGTGGCTCTTCCAGACAATCTAAAAAACGAGCACTCAATCTAATAAAATTACATGGATCAATTAACTGGGTTAAATGTTTGAATTGCGGAACAATTCACATAGTAGAAAATAAACAATGTGGAGATTTTTTATTCGACGATCAAAAACCCGAAAAATGCGGGACATGCCAAAAGGCAATAGAAAACGGATGCCTATTGCAATCGCAAATAATTACTCCCACCATGATGAAGTCGATAAATAGCCAATTGTATAATAATTTATGGTCAGCCGCGAGACGAGACTTACGTGCGGCAGAAAAGGTCACATTTATTGGATACTCGTTGCCAACGGCTGACTTTGAATTAAGATATTTGCTTCATCAATCGATTCCCGCAGGTATCCCAATCGATGTTGTATTATATCACGATGACGATCCCGATCAAACTGAAAAAGATAATTTGAAGAAACTTTTGCCTGAAAAACGCTATCGGGACCTCTTTGCAAAAAACAAATTGTCTTTTTATTATGATGGCTTCGGAGAATACTTTCGTAGAGCAATTTCAAAATGAACACACTATAAAAAGGATCGGATTTCGATGATCAATCGTATTACCCAGCATTGATGAAAGAAGTTTTAGAAAAGTATTAATAATTAAACGAGTTTTTACGCCATAAATAACTCAAGCCGAGAGTTCTTCTCGGCTTTTTCTATTGTTATTTGTGTGAAAGTTTAGTTATCTTTATCTTTTTTTCTTAAAAACATTGTAAAACCTACTGTCAAGTTTCCAATATAAGTGAGGGGCATTTT
>JAEDEG010000042.1 GCA_016293435.1 Clostridia bacterium | reverse complement strand
ATCTTAATTTTTTCAGTGGGAGTTCAATCTCCCACTGAAAACGTTGAATGACGCGTCTTTGCCGCTTATTGAATTTATGTATATTTTGTGGGCTGAAAGCCGGAATTAGGCTTTCAGCCCTTAGTCGTATATTTTAAGCAAATGAAGCAATATCCTCTTTCATATCAATATTCCTCACATTTTTGCTTAATTTATTCATTGTTAAATCAATTATACAATGATATACTATAAATATCAAAAATATTTTCAAGGAGTTTTTTTATGAATAATACAACACAAAGATTTCCGGCATATCCGCTTATTACTTGTGATCCGTATTTCAGTGTATGGTCAATGTGTGATACATTAAACGGTGATTTTACGCGTCACTGGACAGGCAGTCAACATTCAATGACGGGAATAATCACAATCGACGGTGTTCCCAAAGTGTTTATGGGCAGAATGTGTCACAATCCAAATCGAAATTCTTACGGTCCTGCAAAAATTGCCCAAAAAAGTGTATGCGTCACTCCGCTCAAAACCATATACAGCTTTGCGGACGAAAAAATAGAACTTGAGGTATGTTTCTTCACACCGCTTTTATTGGATAATTTAAAGCTTTTGAGCCGACCTGTTTCATATGTTTCTTACTCGGTTAAATCACTTGACGGATTAGATCATAAATGCTCGTTTTATTTTGATGTTTCAGCGCTTTTGGCGGTAAATGAGCCTAACGAAACGATTTACTTTGGACAAAGTGATATTTCTGCTTACATAACAAATTGCAGTAATACAATGCTCGAAAAAAGCGGTGACGACCAGCGAATAAGCTGGGGGCACTTACATCTTGCGTCTTTAAGCGGCACAATCGGCACGGCTGATGATTTTTTAAAAACTCAGGTCTACCGAGGTGAAAACATAGAAAAATCGTCTTTGTTTGGCAAAAGAGTAAAAGCAGGCATAAGCGAAAAAACCGTATACCCCGTTTTATATTATCTCAACGAATTTGAAGTCGGTAAAAACAAAACAAACGACTTTTTGTGCATTGGATATGACGATGTTCATTCTCTCGAATATTTCGGCAAAAAGATTGACGCATATTACAAAAAAGACGGCGAAACTTTTTTTGATGCGTTGAGCGATGCACTGAAAAATTACGAAAATATCGCTGAAATGGCAACCCGATTTGACGAGGAACTCATAAATGACGCACAAAAAATTTCGGACGAATATGCAAAAATTATATCCATAGCATATCGTCAAACGGTTGCCGCACACAAGCTGGCTTATGACGGCCAAAAGGGACTTTTTGTGTCAAAAGAATGTTTTTCTAACGGATGCGCCGCCACAGTTGACGTAACCTATCCGTCAATACCGCTTTTTCTCATATACGAGCCGAAACTTGTTGAATATATGCTTGAACCAATATTCGATTTTGCCTCAAGTGAAAAATGGAGATTTGACTTTGCACCGCACGATGTCGGACAATATCCGTTGCTTAACGGTCAAGTCTACGGAATTTCTGCAGGCGAACTTATGTATAGTTCTCAAATGCCGATTGAGGAATGCGGAAATATGATTTTGTGCGTTGCGGCAATATGTAAAAAGACGAAAAGTACAGATTATGCAATGAAACATTTTGATATTTTACAAAAATGGGCAGATTATCTTGCAAAATTTGGATTTGACCCAGAAAATCAGCTATGCACCGACGATTTTGCAGGTCACCTCGCACATAACTGCAATCTTTCAATTAAGGCAATTTTGGGTATTGCCGCATGGGGAATGATCCTCAATATGATGGACAACACGCCAGATGGCGAAAGATATATTTCTCTTGCAAAAAACCTCGCATCGCAGTGGAAAGCAAAAGCATATGACGGCAATCATTATAAACTTTCATTTGATAAAAGCGACAGTTGGAGTATTAAGTATAATCTTGTTTGGGATAAGCTTTTTGATTTAAATATTTTTGATCCCGATATTTTTGTGGATGAAATAGAATATTATAAAACTAAAATCAACAAGTACGGTATTCCGCTGGATAACCGCAGTGATTATACAAAAAGCGACTGGCAAATGTGGTCAACAGTCCTTTCTGACGATAAAGAATACACAGATAAAATTATATCGTCTATGCTTAATATGCTCCAAGATACAAATGACCATGTGCCATTTACGGATTGGTATTATTCAAGCAGTGCAATTATGCGCGGATTTCAAAATCGCACAGTTCAGGGCGGTTTGTTTATAAAGCTATTAAAGTTTTAACACATCAAAAATTACCGTTGAAAACTTTATTTGACTAATCTTTTCTTTTTGTTTAAAATTCATTTGAGAGTACCTCCGATATTTTTAATGTCTGTTGTGTTACCAACTTCATTGATTCAATAAGCGGCAAAGCCGCGTCATTCAACGTTTTCAGTGGGAGATTGAACTCCCACTGAAAAAATTAAGATGTCCCCCGCCGCCTATAGAGGCGGGGGACATCTTAATTTAGTTATATCGGAGGGTAATTTTTTGTCAATCCTCATATAAACTACATCAACATCTATTGCCGGCATATATTGGAGTTTAGCCAAGTGAATTTTTGAAAGCCAATAAAAATACATCACATTCAAATTAGCTTACAAAAGAATGTGATGTACTTATTTAATATTAAATTTGATTTATAAATCTGAGGAATGCTTTTTGGCCTTCCTCATTTCTTTTGAATACGCCGGCATGTTCAAGAACTTTGGCAAATACCTTGCCTACCTCTGCTTCCAATATAGAATTAATGTTTTCGGGTGTAATATCATACAAGTGAGCAAAGCCTGCTACCCAGTCGGCATGCTTTGCAAGAGATTGTATGGAATATATATCTTTTTTATTTACAATTGCATCGGCAAGCTCTGCAAGCTCGGAGCTAAGTCTTGCCGGAAGCACAGCAAGCCCCATAACCTCAATCAGTCCTATATTTTCTTTTTTGATATGATGAAGCTCTGAATGAGGATGATACACACCAAGAGGATGCTCGGAAGTGGTAATATTGTTGCGAAGAACAAGGTCGAGCTCATATTTACCATATGCCATGCGAGCAATCGGCGTAATTGTATTGTGCTTTTCACCGTCGGTTTCGGCAAATACAAAAGCGTCGGCATCGGTATAAACTCTCCAAGAGCCGAGGATTTTGTCGGCAAGGTCAACAAGCCTTTGAGAATCGCTGCACCTAAGACGTATTGTCGACATGGGCCATTTGACAATGCCCGCTTCGACATCTTGAAACTCATCAAAGGTGATATTAGTTTCTATCGGAGATTTTGCCATAGCAAAATCGTAGCGGCCTCCCTGAAAATGGTCATGACTCAAAATTGAACCGCCGACAATGGGTAAATCGGCGTTTGAACCCACAAAATAGTGAGGAAAAAGTTCGACAAAGTCAAGAAGCTTGCGAAATGTTGTGCGGTCTATCTTCATTGGTGTATGCTCGGAATTAAATACAATGCAGTGTTCATTGTAATACACATATGGGGAATACTGCATATACCACTGAGTCTGATTGATTGTAACAGGAATTATACGGTGATTCTGCCTTGCAGGAGCATTTATCCGGCCCGAATACCCCTCATTTTCGCGGCAAAGAGCACATTTTGGATATCCGCTTTGGGGAGCGTTTTTGGCAGCTGCAATTGCCTTAGGGTCTTTTTCGGGCTTGGAAAGGTTGATCGTAATATCAATGTATCCGTATTCGGACTTATAAATCCATTTTTTGTCTTTGGCAATGCGGTCACGACGGATATAGTTTGAATCACCGCTCAGCTTATAAAACCATTTGGTTGCATCTGCGGGTGATGCTTTGTACAAATCATTGAATTGGTGTATGACCTCGCTTGGTCTGGGAACAAGAAGACCCATGATTCGGGTATCAAAAAGATCGCGATAGGTTATTGAATCTTCACACAGCCCTTTAGACACTGCATAGTCGGTAATTTCGCGGAGAATATCGCAAAGGGCGGATTCTCCATCTATGCTGACTTCTTCATAGCTATCGAGACCGAGAGCTTCGATTATACTATTGGTTGTATATACGGAGTCAGACTCATCTATAAGCCCGGTACATATACCGTAATTAATTAATTTTTTTATGGACGCATTAATATTCATATGCTAATCCCTCCTGACTATCATTAACAAAAGTATAACACATTATTAATTACAAATCAACAACTTTATTAAATCTTTAAAAAAAGTTGTTGATTCGGTACATAATATGAGAAGCAAGAGTTTTGTTTTCGTCAATATAAATGTCAGCATTTTCTATATAATATATCTTGTCCGTAATTATTTTTATCATGTATTCCTGAATTATATAGACCTATATTTTAGCCGCAAAAAGCCATGGAGGTTATAACTAAATTAAGATGTCCCCCGCCTCTATAGGCGGGGGACATCTTAATTTTTTCAGTGGGAGTTCAATCTCCCACTGAAAACGTTGAATGACGCGGCTTTGCCGCTTATTGAAAAATCATTCAACTATATAAACTCTTTTCATAACTACAGGAACGGTAGGCTTATCGTTATAGTCGGTGGGAACCAGAGCCATTTTGTCAACTGCATCCATGCCCTCTATAACCTTGCCGAAGGCTGCATAGGAGCCATCTAAGTGAGGAGCATCCTCAAAGCAGATGAAAAACTGACTGCTGGCAGAATTTGGCATCATGGAACGAGCCATAGAAATTACGCCTCTTTCATGTTTGAGATTGTTGGTGATGCCGTTTTGAGCAAATTCGCCGGTGATATTGGTACCGCTGCCACCCATACCTGTGCCCTCAGGGTCACCGCCCTGAGTCATAAATCCGGGAATTATGCGGTGGAAAGTAAGACCGTCATAAAAGCCTTCGGATACGAGCTCAATAAAGTTGTCAACTGTTTCGGGAGCATGTTCAGGATAGAGCTCTACAGTAAATGATGTTCCGTCATCCATTTCAAATATTACTTTTGTATTTTCGTCCATTTTTACGTTCCTTTCGTCTGCTAATAAAATATAAAAATTCCGTTTGTTAAATAGTATAAAAGAAAAATCCTGCCTTTAGACAGGATTTTTCTTTTGGAGCTGTTGAGCAGACTTGAACTGCCGACCTCTTCCTTACCAAGGAAGTGCTCTACCTGCTGAGCTACAACAGCATGTCTCACAATTGTGTATTATACCAAAGATCTACAGATTTGTCAATAGTAAAATTTAATTTTTTTTAAAATTCTTTACCTTTCTTAATTGACAAAGTAAAATCCGGTTTTGATTTCAAGTGGATATTTAGTCTGGCAAATGGTAGAATAATGGTAAATCCCACATAAAAAATTTTTTCGGAGGTATTACCATGAACAAATATGGCAGCAAACATTTATCACGGCGGAAACAGCAGATTTGGAAAAAAGCTTACCTGACCTTATAAAATTTGTCAATATGAATGGAACTGTCGGCAGCATAAATGAATGGCTTGATATGATTTCATCATACGAAAACATAACGGAACTTGACCGTGAAACGGTCTGCAGACTTATCGAAAGTATAACGCTTTTTGAAAATGACAGAAGTACAACTCCCGTAACACAGGAAATTAAAATCGAATATCGGTTTATAAAAAATCTTCTGCAAAATGAGAAAGAGGATATTGCTTGAATAATCAAACAATATCCTCAACTAAATTGTAAATACACTCACTCGCAAAAAAGTGTATTTATGTAATGGCGGAGAAGGTGGAACTTCTCTCAATATCTTAACCACCCAATCATTTCAAAATACACAATGTAGTTTGATTGCAGTTATTCATGCGGTAACACGAGCCATATATTGTACGGGCATAATCTTGGATTAGCGAAATAAAAGCAGTCTGAAAATTATTCGCATTTCATTATCAACGATTTTCTTGAACCCTACCAAATATTAAAGTAATTTTATTATTAATATTTTATTCAGCATTTTCTAACATAGGGCAAACTTCGCCAACCGATGACCATAAAAACGCCTTGACTTTTGTCCCACCATTCAAAGAGTCAAGAGATACTGACAAACTGTTTTTCCCCAGCAGAATTGATTTTTCTTCAAAATATACGTTTGTCAGCTTGTTGCCATTGTATGATGCAATAATAATAACCGAACTTTCTGGTAATATACTGTTTTTTGATTTATAAACTTCAAGCTCTGCAGATGCATTATTGTCATTTTGTGAAATCTTAAAATTGCCAATAACATCTTCATCTGCTGTTTTGAGTCTGATATCATATGCCTGACCAAGAGCGAAACCATCATTTGTAAGTGTTGGTGCAAATGTAATAACAACGTCGCTATTCACATCCAAAGAAGCCGGAGTGATTATGATATCGTTTCCGCTTGCTTCGACAGACGAAACAGATTCTCCGTTTATAGTTATATCTTCAGCAGTGATAGAATCAAAATCTTCGCTCATGGTGAGTTTAATTTTATCAGAAAACACAGAAATCACATTATCAGCAGCCTCTGTATATGCTCCGTCCTTTTCGTAAGAAACATATGAAAGACGAGGATTTGTAATATACGGCAATATCTTTACATTGTCGAAATAAAGAGAGCTGCCAAAGCATGCAGGCATCTGAAATTTCAGGTCGGAAAGTGTATCTATGCCGGTATCATCCTCGCCGCTCCTTACTAAATTACCGTCATAATATACTTCGCATGTATCATTTACAATATCCTGAATAACTTTTAAGTTATGCCATTCATCAGCAGGAAAAACAACTGATGTACCTGCAATCTTACCATCCGCTGATATAAGCGGCTTTAAAAAACCAAGTTTTGACCAAACAGTTGTCCCCGTTCTGTCTACTGCTTCGAGCTCGAAAGGAGTGTTTGCATCTCGCTTTAGATCCATTTCAACTATAATAGTAGCTTCGGAAATATTTGGTTGACAGTTAAAATATGCAAAAATATTTGAATCTGTAGAAGTCATTTTAATTGCATCATTAATTACATCATCAGAACCTGTACACGCCTCCACGTTGCCGTTGTACACGTTTGGCATAGATGCAGCGGAAAACGTGATTTCATTAGCAAGACATTTTACAACTTCAAATTCAGAATTTGCATAATACTCATTTGCGAATACTTCAAAAACATGATGACCAAGATGTATTCTTTCTTGAGGAAGTGTATATGTATATTTACCATTTACCGAATGCATTGTAATAGGTGTTCCGTCGAGCTTAAATACAGGTGTTCCCGAATCTGAAGGTACAGTTGCACAAAATACAATATCTTTATCTTCAATAACAGCACTATTTGCAGGACTCACAAGCGAAAATCCGAGAATGGACGATAGTTTTGCAACAAGGGGATGATCATATGACTCACCGTTATGGATTATATTGCTGAATGTAACAATATAGTCCGTTGATACTTCAAATCCGTTTTTGGGAGTGATTATTACTCTGTTTCCATCAAGCTCAAATTCTGCTTCAATCAAATCTTGTGAATTTGATTTTTCTATATATCCTAACGCAAATGATATGTCGTCTTGAGTAATTGCTTCACTGAATGTAATTACAAGACTATCTGCCGCTGAAGAAAACTTGCCGTCTGCCCATTCATCTTCTGCTACCTCTTCACCGGCTATTAAATATGAATAGTCACTGATATACGGAAAATAGGAATAACTTGATAGTGTAAACTTATAATTGCTGAGTACGAACGTATTTCCCGGTGATGCAGTATATTTAAATTTGCTAATCCATGTACCAAGGCTTAAATTATCATCATCAATTTCTACCGCTTCATTATTGTCAATTTGATATATAATTTTTCTATTATCTAAATCAATTGATATGTGAAGTTGATACTCAGTATTCAAAGCACATTCAGTTCCATCAAGAAATTTGGAATTTTCCATAATTACACGTGTAAACTCTTTGTATCCATTACTGGTGTAGCGCTGGTAATGCTCAAGCTTTTGAGCAGCAGGATCAGTAAATTTAATTGTGGCATCATATTCCACAATTCCGGTTGTAAATACCGAGCTTTGTGTGCCAAGCTCCGCAGCTGCATCAGACGATTTATCTGCATCGGTATAGGTAAATGTACCGGAAGCAGAATCATTATTTAAAGATGCATTTGTTAAATTAGAAAGAATATATATTGTTTTGCCGGAATTTAATTTTGTTGTTGTATTGTTAATATCAACACTTGCCTTATTTACAACAGATTGCGTTAAAGTAAATACTTCACTGTCTGTATATACCGCGGAACCACAGATTGCCGACACCGATACTGTATGTCGCCCAAAGTCAAGCCCCGAAACATCAAGCTTTATCTTAAGATGATCAATTCCTACATCAATCGAATCATTGACAACAACACCGTCAATCGAAACACTTGCAGAAGTATATCCTACGGGCATTTCGGCCGTAAGAATAAGCTTTGAATTGTTACCCACAACAAGATTATTGATTGGAGAGATTATATTTACTTTATTATAGAATTTATTAACGTTAAAATTATCAATCCATATTGTACCGGCACCCATAGGATGTAAGTCAACAAGATCGAATCCACTGACATCACTTTTACCGGTCAGCGGTGCTGATGCAGCAGTCTGAGTTAACGATGTCTCTTTGTCTGTAAGTAATGTAGTCACTGTTTTGTTTTCACAATCAACCGAATATTCAACCGTATACCATTTACCTGATTCCCACAATGCATCACCAAATGTATTTCCCTCATCAGCTACAACAAAGCTCGGCAAAGTTTTGTTATCCCAGCTATAAGTCAAAAGCTTTTGCTCCATATAAAAGGCTTTGCCCGATGTGCCATTTTGAATACCATCTTCAAGCATAATATCATAGCTAACTGAAACGATAGCTTCAGAAGCTACATCAGTATCATATCGCATATACGAATTTGAAATATTGATGTTTGATGTTGTAGATGTTATTTTAACTGCATAATCTCCGGAAGATAGCTGAGCAGGAGAAAAGGTTACTTCACCATCTGAGGGATTAATACCCCCAATTATAAAAGGATAAATATCTCCCGAATTGAAATTAACTGTGTCAACATTGATTGCCATTGCATTTACAGAACCTGCTATTATTATAAAAACACTAAGCAGGCAGCATAAAAATTTTTTCATTTTTTCTAACCGATATAATGTAATTGACTCATCTAACAGTCATTTACAAATATATCTTACTCCTTTCTATCAACCTTTTTAATCCGTGGTTGATTACGGTTTTGTATATTAATTTGATTAACCCATTATATTTTAATAACCAATTTTTGAAAGCAACGATATTACGTTTCTATCTGTATAAGTATCAATAACGAAGCACTCAACGCTAAAATCATCGCCAGAAGGAATTGTTACCGAGATTGCTGTCCTCCTACTACCTGTATATCGCGGCACTTCAACTGTAACGGTTTTAAAGGCTACAATTCTATCTTTGGAATATACTCCCATTACACACACAGCACTTTTGGTATATCCATCAGCATTTTTAAGCTTAAACTCGGCACTGAGCTCGTCACCTGATTTGAGTTGATTTTCGGATATGCATCTCTTACCATTTAATGAGTAAGAGATTTCTCTCAAACCAAAGTTTAGTGTATTCAAATCAAATTTTTTCATTAAATTAATTGATACTGATTTGTTAAATGTAGCTTTTGCCTCAACCGATATTCTGCTTACACCTTCAAGCAAATTTGGAAAGACAATAATCAAATTACTATCTTCGTCGACGTATTTATTCGAAATCTCAACCTCAAAACCGTCGACAAATACTTTAAATTCGTCCCATGATGAAAGCTCAGACAAATTCATATCTGACGATAGCATTACAGAATTTGTAGGCTGTGTTACAACATCGTTTGTTGCAACAACATATTCTCCCGAATTATTTTGATACAAAATATCATTAAATCCTTTGTATGTGGTGCTGCCTGTAAGCTTAATATTATCTATAACAAACTCCTGTTCTTGTAAAGATGTTGATGGAAAATACTGAAATTTCATATTTGTAAGATTTTTGAGTGCATTGGTTGTTGCTTTATTTTCTATTACCAAATTGTCGTCAATCCATAAATCCTCATTATAATTTGCAACATCAACCACATGCCTAACATGCATCCACTTATTTTGGGGATATGAGTAATTTGTACCCTTGATTTTGCCGTCTGTACCAAATAATCCCTGCGTACAAAGACTACCGAATGTACCCGATTTGTTTTTGGTTTCTATCTCAAATAAACCTATATTATTGAGCTTAAGGTCGTATTCGAGTATAAATCCATTATTGAGACTATAGCTCGTTGTTGTTAAACCGTAGTAAAACCCATGTTGGTGCACTGTAGGTTCAACAGCTGTTCTCTCCCCTATTCTAAACCCCACTGCACCTT
This sequence comes from Clostridia bacterium, assembly GCA_016293435.1. Taxonomy (GTDB): domain Bacteria; phylum Bacillota; class Clostridia; order UMGS1810; family UMGS1810; genus RGIG1828. The sequence goes on along the minus strand of JAEDEG010000042.1, from coordinate 11,018 downwards.
TTTCTTCGCCTGAAGCACCGGTACGAAATCCTGAGGCAGCATAAACTGTATCACCCGCAGAATTTATACCGGCTGCAACGTTTTCATTAGGTGAAAGGCTACAAAGGTTACTGTTTGTAAAATCCCCAATATACAAAATCGATTCGTGGGTCTTTTGAACATTAAAATATGTTTCACTAAGCTGAATGTCATCGCCGTATGCTGATGCAAGAGATATCTTGTGATTACCAACTGAAAGTTCTCTGTCAATATCCACCCGGTTTTCTCCAAGAGATATGATTTCGGCGAGTAAAACACCGTCAAGTCTGAGTGTGGTTAGTGATCCTTCGGGCGAGGTGAAAACAATTTCATCAAACGTAGTGTCTACCGTTTCATCAGTCAAAGGGCTGGTCACTGCAGTATCATATGCGGCAAAACTAAATATAGAAAATGCATTTACAAATAGCACTGTCAAAATTATTAGTGATAATATTTTTTTTAATTTCATAGTCACACCTCCTTTACTTAAACGCTCGAAATTCTGTCAAGCTGAACCATGAAGATGCTGTTGTTCCCCAGCCTACGCATCGTATATAGCGTACACTTTCCGGAATTGCATAGTACTCATAATCATCGGTAATACCTGATGACTTACCTCTGTATACTCTTTTATAATTTGTGCCATCTTCGGAGTAAAGCAGTTCAAAATTGGCAATTCGTTTATTTCCGTCATAGAACGAAAGTGCGACACCGCCGATTTGCTGAACAGAGCCAAGATCTGCTTCTATCCATATGCCGTATTCCCCTTGAGCATATCGTGTTTCTTTATTATTATCAAGAAGTCTATCGGGACCGTTAATCGGTTCGGGAACAGTTTTTCCGTATACAGCAACAGGAACAATTAATTCATTAGAAAGACCCAACAGAGGTTTAACCCCCGGCGATATAGAATCATTTACGTTAATAGGCTTCTCTTTAGATACATTATAAAGTACATCTATATTAAATGTACCGTATCCGTCAACACTTAGTGTAACGACACTTTTCTCATTTAGTGATGCAGCCTGTGCAACTGTTACAGTACCTGTGTCAGCAGTAGCCGTTATCTGTGGAACCTTTGTTGTTCCGTATGGTAAATCAATAGTGTAAGAATACTTTCCGGGGAGAAATCCGTCTATGAGCTTGCCGTCAACAAATATGCCTGACAAAACCGGCCTGTTTGGCAATTCACCATCCGGAACGGTCCATTGCGATATTGGCATATATTTAAGAGGTGTCTGTGTATAGCTTCCGTTGTCAGGAGAAAGCTTGACAGAAATGACCACATCGCCGGAAATTTCAGGAATGTGAATTGCAAGCTTTTTGTAACCGACATTCTCATTTTGACCGGGAATCTTGGGAGAAGTTGACAAAGGCTCTGCAGGCATTTCTTTCAAAGTAAAATCCGCAGCATTACAGTATACTTCAACCGTGAGAGTTTTGCCAGTGGATTCATCGGTAAGTTTGGCATGTGTTTTATCGATTATATTAATATTTTTTTCGGTATGCATAAACCAATAGAGCTCAGTGTTGGATTTCAAAGTAAGTTCATCCTGCACAGTAAGAGTATTTCTGCTGTCGCCAAAATAGTATCCTCTTATATATTTTTCCGCATCTCTTGCATATGCCTCGCTAAGGTCAAGTGCAGCATATGCTCCGAGTGGCTTATTTGCTTCAAACGCCTTAAGAGAAGCATAAGCATTGAGATTCTGACCATAGTAGTTTTCTACATCAATCTGAGGATTAAGAACAATACAATTTTCACCCTCAGGTCTCTTGCGGTATAATTTGTAACCATTTTTGTTGAAATATCCCGGAAGATTGTAATCATCTCCGCCTAAATCAATTACCCACTCAATTCCATCTGATGCAAATACAAACTGCCCTACATCGAGCATATCATGAGGCAAATTTGTTCGTCCGCCATGAAAGCCGACAAAGGTTGGAGCAGATATTTCGCGCGAGCTGATAAAGCCGCCGGCTTCGGCACCTTTAACATATGCATCAAGAGGAATATCATGTATGTCGACTGCAATATTTTTATCCGTGATTGCTTTGTCATAATAGAATAATGTTTTAAGGTCAGCACTGCGCCCCATAAGAGTTTTAATTGTCTGAGAAAGCTCAGCATGGTTAAGATTTACTCCATACAAATATGCCATAAATTCACGAACAAAATCAGTTTTATAACCACGGTAGCCATCGTGATAGTTTATGTGGGTGTGTGTGGATTGCAGATATGTATATGCTGTACCTGCATCTGCAAAGCCTTTTGCCGATCCGAATCCATAATCCGTACCGCAACAATTTACAAGTGCTTCAAGGCCTATCATAAAATTCTCAAGCATATATGACGAATAGCTTACACTTTCAAAATATCCTCCATCAGGATAAAACAGACCCGCTGCAATTTGCAACGATTTAAGCACGCTTGAAAGGATTGTGCCTGATACTTCCTGCATATCTTCTTCATCAGCCACAGCAAGACCAAGCGTAAGCAAACCGCCCCCGATTACACCGAGAAAGTTATCCTGCATAGTGACCCAACCGGGACCATCATTGGATGTATACTTGGAATAGTGATCAGCAAAAGTAAGTGCAAGTATTCTTTCTTTAATATATTGCATGTCTGCCCGACCCGACAAGGAAGAATTCATATAATTATAAAATGCATCAAATCCTATACCCATCCCTGCTGCCCAGTGACCCGACGTAAGCTGAGCAACATTGTAACCCATCGTCTCCCACTGCGCAAAAATTTTCATGCTTTCTACGCCTTGTGTCGCATATCTGTCATCACCTGTAAGAGCATAGGCAAGAGCAAGTGTTTGAATGTCACGCTGCCAATATTGAGCAGCCATTTGCTTTGAGTCGTCTTCAAGAGCGGCATTAACAGTATAGTCTTTGTTTACAGCAATCTCCGCTGCCTCAATTAAATTGTCATAGGCTTGCTTCCACTCATTATCACTGCTGATTTTATTTAGCATGTACTCGGCATTTTCTTTGGTGATATAAATACGCGGATGACCATTGTTGGGATAATTTGCTTTTATATCCTCAATAATTTGCTTACCGGTAGGATTATCATACTGCATATAGCGATATATAAGATCAATTGGTCTTCCGACAAAAAACCTATCGAGGTAAGGTACTCCACTATATGGCTCAATAATTTCATCAGATATAACTACAAAACCTCTGTCATCCCACAAAACATTTTTTGAAAGAATATCCTCAGATACACTCCGAAGCGGGAAATATAATATACCACTCTTTTCCACCGGTGCCACAGGAAGGTGTGCGCTGAGTCCGTTTTCAGTGTATAATGTTTCGCCTCGTTTCAACAAAAAAGTGTCTCCGATTTTTATTGTACCTGTTATTTTGTCATAGGTGATTTCATCAACGGTAAGCATTGACAGCATTTCAAGCGGCATCATCATTGTTCCGTCGATTATATACGGCTTGCAGCTTTCATCAGCGAAGGACTTCTTTTGACCATCAATATACATTGTGTTGTTTGAGAGCATGAATACTGCATTACCATTCAAAGCTGCAGCAGTTTCTTTGGTATAATCCATAATTGAACCGGAAATATCTTCCTCATGTACCTCAAAAAGCTCATCGCTCATAAGCTGTCTACCGGTATATATCCTTATCCAGTCTATGTCTACATCAAAGTTTGAACCGACTGCTGTACGAATGTCAAATCTGAATATATTCGGGTAATAATCCGAAGGTATTTCATGACTGCATGCAAATGTGCCGTTGATATAGACAGCAGCAGTACCTGCCGGTATATTGTATGCAACAGAAAATCTATTCCAAACACCAAGAGAGTACTTTGCAATATTTCCGGCTGTGCTCGAAGTGATTGCACCATTTGATTTGGCATCGTAGCCTATACGCCACTTGCCGGATTCATTTTTGGTGTCAAAATAGTGAAATACCGCAGAACCGGTCAATGTATTTACTTTGAATCTGAAATCAACAACGTATTGTGACGCTCCTTTCAAATCGGGAGTAACATCAAAGTAGCTTCCGTCCACAGACTTTTCATCAGCCAAGAGCTTGGCATAACCTGCGTTGGTGTTCTCATCCGCAAAATGAGTAACTATTCCGCCACCCGACTTTTTTGATATGGAAATATCTCTGGTGTGTTTATTGAACGTAATATTAGAAATTATTTTAACTTCTTCATTTATATTTTGTGTAGGTACAAAATCAAGCTTCTCTGTGTTTGACTTTTCGGCCGGAAATTTTATATTCCAAGGCAGTGTGTTTCCGGCGTATGCTCTTACATCATCAACATATACATTAATCTCTGAATCAATATAGTTTACTGAAAATTCGATAGTATCCGGCGACTGATAAGAGCCTTTTAACGGCAAAAACCATCTTGAAGCCACGCATTTTTGATCAATATAAAAATCACAGTATTGATTTTGCCAGTTTGTGACTATGGTATATGTATGATAACGCCCTCTATCTATTCCGCCTATTTTTTTGCCATCATAGAGAGCGAGAGAACCATCTTCGCTGATACTAAGCAGTGAAATTTTTTTGGTTCCGCGCGAAACCGTGAACAGCTTACCGGTGAAATTTTCACCCGTAAATTTGAGTTTTGCACTCATTACTGTAACGTTTTCATCATTTTCCGGTATTGATGCTTTGAGTATAACATCATCTATGTATGCACGTGAAAAAAGCACCTTGTTGCCATTATCATTAATTATACGTGTGTCAATACCGGAAGAAACCTTCAACGGACCTGCGTTTTCTTGGTTTTCAGCATATGATGTGTAACCGTCAGATATATACACAGTTATTTGAGCGTCGGATGCTATAGCAGAACATGCAGAAGATAAAATCAAAAAAGATAGTAAAAATGAAATAATTCTTTTATACATATTTCAGCCTCCTTATTTATAAATAAACAACTGTCTTATACCATGCGAATGGCAACTTATAAATACTCGGCTTGCATTTTCTTCGCCTGCTGACAGTGAATCCGCTATAAGTTCATATCTGCCGGGAACTACCTTGCCAAGCTCGGTATCATATACTGCAATCTGTGTTGAAGATGTGTAATAAAAAGGTGCAAGGCTGTCAACCACCGGATCACTGTGAATCGAGTTAAAACCGGCTGCACCGTCATCATCAATCAAGAGAGTAATTGAAGATGGAGAATGAGAGTATACAATGCCTTTGTAACATGAAGAATCAACTTGTCCGTCAGCAGGGGTATCGCCGGTGAACGTGACAAATCCACTTTCTGCACAATAATCACCATCTGTATACAAGGTAGAAATCTTACCCTCGTAGTCAATTTCCATTCTAACAATATCGCCAGAAGCGGGTTCTTTACCTTTCGATTTCAACGCCTCGTATGTGTCAACGTCCATATGATATCTGCCAAAATTACCAGAACGCCAGTAATAAATATAGTATACTTCTTCGCCGTCAGCTGTAAGGCCATGGGTAACGTTGTCGATTATCGCCATAGAAGACTCCTTGCTTACAGCGTTTTTGGATGCTCCGGATGCGGTGTATAAAACAATAGCTCCAGGTTGCATATTGCTGTTAACATCATATGCATCTATCGTTTTCTGACCGTAGCTTCCGAATCCGCTTGTATCTACAACTGCAAAATCTTTTTCCTTGAGTTTTTGTCCGTCTGAGATTGCAGCTGCCGTAGGAGCAAGAAAAATGACGGTACTGTCGCCAAGAATTACATGAGGCGAAAACAGCTTATATGAAGAATACCAATATGATTTTGTGGCAGAAAGATATTTTGTCAGGCTGTTGTCACCATGAAAATCAAGAGTATATTTTTCATCTCTGTCAGCAGGAGGAGGCTCGGAAGTATCAAGCTTTATTATATTCCCTTGAGGATTGAGCTGATACCTTATAACCTGATAATTAGGAAGACCGTTTTTAACAAGAACATCATCCAAATTAGAAATCGCATCAGAATCACGATCAATAGTTTTTCCATTATAATAAAACTTCTTTTCTACAAACGGATATATGTATGTATTGGCAGTGGTAAGAATTGCAAGACGAACATTTTCTGACAAATCGGTCTCCTTATAATAGTCTACAAGATATCCGTACTGCATTTCAGATTTCTGAGACGAGGCAAGAGCGGTGACGGTGTTGTCGGGTGCAAGCAAAAGATTATATGATGAACCCGGTTTCAAAGCTGTTTTATCATTAAAGCAGCTGTTTAAATCATAGTAACTGCCGTCAATCATAATTTTATCATCATAAATTTCATCAATTTTGCCGCTCACAAGCCTTTTTACGGCAATTGCTTCTGTATATCTGCCATCATCACTTCTGGCATATTGTATAACCATATCCGCCGAAAGTCCGTTGATATCGGCTTTTTCACATTTGCCATCTGAATTTATTATTTCGAGGCTTGTATAAAATCCGTTCTCATTATCAAAAGTTATTGATTGACCGCCGTTATGATTCCCATAGGCAATTTTATCGTATGCGTTTACAGATGACACGACCATATACTCATACTTTTTTGCGATTGCTACGTCATAACGCGAATCACCATTATTGTCAATAAGTTCTAACGTACCTTCAGTGAACAAAAAATTATCGTCTTGCACATTGCAGTATCTGTTGTTTTTCACATAAGAAAACGCCGGACTGAGTTTATATTTTTTCTCCCTATCGGTGGAGTTATCATATGTAATAAGGGTCAGATCACTGTATGAACTTAACAAATCAGAATCTATGATTACCGAACGGTTAATACTATCCGGATAAACAAGCTTAACATTATTAGTGTCAGAATAATAAGCAGTAACCTTTTTTCCGAGGTATATAGAAGCATCGGTGATATCTGTGTCAAAGGTAAGGCTGCCAATTGTAACTTCCGGCTTTTCGGGAGAATAATCAGGAATCATGGTTGCAAAGCCTATTGTCCTCACAATGCCCTCAACCTTTTTCAAATGAAAGAATTCGGTCAAAGGTGTAGCCCCTCGCTGCCTTGCCCGTGTAATATAATCATCTGTTATTCCGGTTGTTACACAAATATCACTATTTAACATATTAAATATCAGTTTTACCGCAACAGAAAATGTAATTTGAGCATCACTGTATGGCGGAAGTCCGCTGCCAAGCCCAAGTTCAGATGCTACAACGTAATAACCGGTTGGATAACCGCCTTTGTAGTATGCATATTCGTCGTAGCCGAGAGCAGCAACAACCATTTTGACAGATGCACAGAATGTAATAGGCTCCTCGGGGTTAAATAAACCGTTTCCGCTACCGGAAATTATCCCGAGATTTATTGCCTGAACAATTGATCCACTATAATCAGTGCGAATATTGACATCAGCAAATACTTGCTTAAATTGCGCAGGCTGCTGCGCAACAGAACGGATAACCATATCAGTAAATTCTGCCCTTGTTACCGTAGCATCTGCTGATTTTGATGTGTAGGCTATTCCAAGCGTTTCAATAAAATCAAGCATATCCTCATAGGATTCTACATCTAAATCAGTATTGCCATACGCTGAAGCTGTATAAAGAAATGAAGAAACAATAATTAAAATACAGAGCGTTAATGAGCCAATTTTTTTCATAGCTTCCATCCTTTCATTTTTATTTTACAAACGCATTATACAAGAGTTGAGCAGCTTCTGCACGCGTAATTGTTTTTTGTGGGTCAGACATATTGTTGCCGTCTCCATTTAAAATTTGCATATTTCCAAGAGAATTAACAGCATTTCGGGCATATTCTGATATATCGTTTGAATCTGCGAAGCATGGCGAAACAGACATATTTTTATTGTTGAGCGAAATAATTCTATATACCATAAGAGCTGCGTCTTCGCGTTTTATGAAATCATCAGGATTGAATGTTCCGTTGTAACCTGTAACAACTCCGGCTGCGGCAGCTTTTATAACACAATCATGATACCATTTATCTTTAGATACATCTGAAAACGTAACCGGTACAGTACTACCCGGTATATCGGGAATAAAAGCCGTTATAATTTTGGCAAATTCTGACCTTGTAATTTGTTTTGTTGGATAAAAATTGCCATTGCCGTATCCGTTTATAATACCCTTGTCTGCTAAACTCATTACAGCCTTATATCCCCAAAAATCCAGAGTGATATCTGTAAAAATCTCTGTAAGTTGATTGCTGACAGAATTATTGTCGTAAAAGGTGTCGGATTTTATTTCATCTATCGGTTCTCTGACTATAGGTGCTGAAAAGCTGCCTCCTGAGCCACCTTTTGAAGATGATGAGGATTGCTTTTGAGAGTTTTCGTTATCATAAGCCTTTTTTACAGCGATTATAAATTGATCCTCAAAATCCTCCGGCGAAGTAAAGGTTTTTTCTATAAGAATTTTAAATACCTCATAATCATCATCAAGTTTTTTGTATGTAGAATTTAAAAGAAGATTATTAAAATCATCTGCAAAATCAACTGTAACCGTTTTACGAAGCGTCGACCAACGTTTTGCAGATGTCACTGCAGCAAATGATTTTAGTGAATCACAGACAGATGCAAAATTAAAATCGGAGCTTGCGATATAATCAGAAATGAAATCATATTTTGATATATACTGCAAAAGTGTAGATTTAGCTGATTCGTCAAGTCTGTCATCTGAATCTATATAGCTATTATAATCAATACCAAAAATCTGCTTGCTACTATTCATTACATTTACAATAGTATCATATGATGCTGATTTAATTGATACAATAGAATGAATCAGCGAATAAGCATCATGAAATGCAGCAACATCATTATACACTTTTGACGCAAGCATTTTGGCAATCTGTTCAATGTTATTTTTAAAAACAGTATCTGTGTCATCTATGCCAAGACTCAATGCATTTTCTTCAACAATATTCTTTACGGATTCAGAATCATTGTATGCATCATTTATGAGCTGAACTATATACAAAGCTTCATTACTGTTAACATGGATAAATTGCGACTCAGCTTTACCCGATGCAGACGACACAAGTATCGTATATCTTCCACCCGGTGCATCCTCCGGTATTCCGATAACACATTTATAATTACCGCCGGATACAAACATTCGCATAAAATAACTGGGAACATCCGTATCTTGCAAGTCATCAACTGTCATACCATACGGCATGACAGTAACAACGGTTTTACCATAAGAAACTCCGGAAACAGTGACTGAAGCCTCTCCGGCATTATAAGTGGTCAGGATTGTCATATTATCTGAAGCATACGGACATATACTGCATTGTAAAATGCATATCACAAAAAATAATATTATAATATTCTTTTTCATATCAATCACACCCATATATTAATGCCAAAAATAAAACAAAAATATATTTTATGAACCAAAATGTAACATTTCGCTTTACTTTTGTATGTTTTTATGTTATCATAAAAATTGTTATTTGTAAATATAATAAAAGTTCAACTTAATTTGATTTTGGTTCAAAAATTAATTTTTCTGGAAGGTGAAAACAACATGAAATTTCCGGCATATAAAATTATAGACAAGTTATATATTGAAGAACTTTATTCTGTGTTTTTGGTAAAATATCAGAGCGGATTTAAATTTTTAGGTGAATGCCATAACTTCTGGGAATGTATGTATGTGAGCAAAGGCTCAATTAAAGTATCTGCTGATGAGCGAGTATATAATCTTCAAAACGGCAATATAATATTTCATAAGCCAATGGAGCTTCACAAAATAAACGTAGATAACAAAAACGGTGCTAATGCCTTTATTTTTTCTTTTAAATTTGACGGAGATGAGGCAAATAATTTTAAAAATAAGGTTTTTTCACTTAATGATGAGCAAAAAAATATTATCAATCAGTTCACTGATTATGTATGCAGAAATATGACCGAATATGGGTTTGAAGTATATCCGGATTATGGTAAAACATTCGATTATGACCATATGTACAAAATATATCAAATGCCACTGCAGCAATCCATGACGTACAGACATATGTCGCAAACATACATATATCAGCTTTTGCTGTCGCTTTCGAAGGACAACACCATTACCGATTCAATAATAACAAGGGATTCGATAATCTTCAAAAAAGCTGTTACATATATGAACGATAGTGTTTCCCATCAGATATACGTTACTGATATCGCTAAGAAATTAAATATAAGTGTATCTCAGCTAAAACGTATATTCTTAAAGCACTCCGGGCTCAGTGTACACAAGTATTTTTTAAAATTAAAATTCAAATTTGCTTCAAAGCTTTTAAAAACAGGATTGAGTGTCACAGAGGTATCCGAAAAACTCGGTTTCAGCAGTCAAAGTTATTTTTCATCATCTTTTAAAAGAGAGATGGGTTTTTATCCATCAAGCATCAAGGAGTATCAAAGTGATGAAATTAAATTTTATCTCAAATGATTATACAACAAAAGGAGCGCCATTTGGAGCTCCTTTTGTAAAGCGATATATTTTATTTTGAATTAACGTAATTTTATATAAAAAAATCCCTCTATACGCTTGCGGCTTATAGGATGTTTTTTAAAGAATTACCAAGCTTGAGCATAGAGCTTAGCAAAATTTCTCCTGCTTCGGGTACAAGGAAACTATCGTATGCAAGAGAAATTTCACAAAGCATACTTTTTTCACTGAAAGCATCAGGTGTGGGAATATATCCGCCGTAGCCGTTGGAGTTTTCTGCGACCATATTGAATTTATAAGGAGAATTCTGCTTGGTACGGATTGCATAATCGTTAAACATTTCACCCGGATAAACAAAGAGTGCAAAAACACCTATTGCAAAAATCTGAATGTCAATCTCAGCCGTATCGGTATGATCTGAATTCTGATAATGAACAGTATCGGAAATTCTGAAGTCGACACCATAATCAATTAGATTTTTGAGATATTAGTGGTACTGCTCTTTGGTTAGCTTACGTTTGGCTAATTCAACTTTTTCTTGGGAGTGTTGCGCAAACCGTGTAAATAGAATAATCTTCTAAACAATTGTTAAT
>JAEDEG010000176.1 GCA_016293435.1 Clostridia bacterium | reverse complement strand
CAAGGGTTGAGAGGATTGTCTCATTTTAAATTGTGCTAATTAGATGCTAACACTACACTTATCGCGGGTAAGAGTGATATAGATATGTTTATCATATGCAAAACGGTACCTGATTCTGATAGGCGTCTTTCTTTATACAAATCGCTTGATGGTTTATATGACAAACTTGAAATGGAAGTCTGTTCAGGTGGTGTATGGGGATATGGAGATATATTTTATATTAACGGAATTGATGTTATGCCAATGTATTTCTCTGTAACGAATATGTAGGAATACATTGATGAGATATTGGCAGGAAAGCATTTGGAAAAAGAGGGGAGCTTTTATCCTGTTGGTCGTCTTGCAAGCATTGAGACAATTAATGTTTTATGGGAGAAGAATAATGCATGGACTAATATTGTTAACAAAGTAAGGACATATCCGCAAGATTTGTTTGATAAGTGGTATTCGTCTGAAGTTTGGAGAATTGTCGATGAGGAAGACCTGGGAAGAGCTAAACTGCGTCACGAAGTATTATTTTATCATCAGGTTGTAGAAGAGTTTTTGGATCATTTTTTACAAGCACTATATGCAAAGAATAGACGATACTTTCCGAGTCGAAAAAGAACAGAAAGTGCAATTACCGCATTTGAACTAAAACCGCAGAATTGTTATGAGAGACTTTTGAAGATTGTTAATCTGGGAAGTAATGAAAATACAATAGATGACTCGATTGAGGAACTGCGAAAACTTTGTAAAGAATTAATAGAATTATGACAGAAATGAAAGATACGCAAGATTTCGTTTGATATCCGGTATTTTAAAGATTGTCAGGTGAAGAGAGACAGAGTGGTTATGTACTTTAGTAATGTTTTCTTTATAGTATCCGGGGAGTCTTTCATATCGTGTTCAATCCATTTCATAATTACATTCCAAATAGCCCCTATATTAATTGCAATAATGTAATCAACCTGTTCCGCGGAGAATGCATGGAATATAGGATGATTAGGGGGTACTATTTGATTATGTATCATAGGAATAAAAATATTCCATTTATGTAAAAACATATGCATAAGATTATTATCCCTGAGCAGAAACAGCAAATTCTGATTTTCATTACAGAATTTAAAAATAACATCTAAAATACCGGAAAGTTGACAGTTAGGTAATTGCTGAAGCGAATATATATATTGTTGCATGACACTGTCAATATAAGCATTTAAAACATCATCTTTCGAAAGGAAGTTACGATAAAAAGTTTTGCGTGCAACCCTTGATTCTAAAATAATTTGCTTAACCGTTATATCGTTGTAGGAATATGTGCTCATTAACCGCAAAAGTGTATCTGTTATTTCTTTTTTTGAACGAATGGCACTGGGGTTTTGTGACGGATTCATTTTATTATCCTTTCTGACACTTTTTTTCAAATTAGTGTCATTTTTTTTTGAAATATTGCATTTCAGGTATTTGTATTATATCATTCACTTAAAAGTGACACAAGAGTCTACTTTTTGGAAAGGAGGATGAAATGCAAGAAATTATTTGGATATTTCCGATTTTGTTTATCGTACATGACATGGAAGAGATTATGGGACTTGAACTGTGGTTAAAAAAGAACAGAGCATTATTAGATAGAAAATATCCCAAAATCAGTAATACATATAATCCATACAGTACGGAAGGAATGGCAGCTGCGGTTATGGAAGAAATGGTGCTATGTCTGGTGATTTGTATTATTTCCAGATTTACAGGGTTCTATGGATTGTGGTTAGGAGTGTTTATTGCTTATACATTTCATCTGGTAGTACACGTTGGTCAGAGTATTATAATTAAAAAATATATACCGGCTGTTATTACCGGTATTATATGTTTGCCGGTAAGTATATGGCTTATTGCAATCAGTATAAGCATCTTATCATATTCAATTAGTCAAGTGCTTGCTTGTAGTTTAATAGGTATTGTTACAATTGCAGGAAATTTAAAAATTGCACATTGGACAATGCATGTATTCACAAAAAAATTAACAACTACGGAGGTATTAGTGTGAAAATAGCAGTTAGATATCAATCAAGAGGTGGGAATACAAAAGCAGTTGCTGAAGTGATAGCAAATAGTTTGGGTGTAAAAGCAGAGCCGGTAAGCAGTGTAATTGCTGATTGGGTAGATGTGTTATTTATAGGTGGTGGCGTATATATGGGTAAAATGGATGAAAGCCTGTATAACTTTTTGGCAGAACTGAACAGTGATAATGTAGGACAAATAGTATGCTTTTCTACAACGGGTTCTATGGCGACAACCATAAAGCAAATAAAGCAGTTCGCAATACAAAAGGGAATAATTGTTAATAAAAACGAGTTACTGTTAAAAATGCTATTTCAAGGACATTCTTCGTTAGGGTTAATTGGCGGAAAGCTTACCGATAAGCAAATAAAAAAGATTGAGCTTTTTACAAGTAATGTTCTTATTTCAACAAAAATTCAGGCAGGGGAAATCATACAAAAGGGGAACAAATAAAAAATGAAATTATTAGAAGAAAGAAGGTTACCACTATGAATAAACAAATTGTAGCTTTACTTGTTATTTTCGCATTGTTGGGGTTTTCCGCCTGCGGTACTTCCGAAAACATACAAATCTCTGATAAGGCTGTGGGAGCCGTTTTTGTTAACGAAATGGAAACTCTGATCGAAGGCGAAAAAATTTACGCAGATTTTGAGAATAAAAACTATACCTTCAATCTGGATGCCGCATGGGTCTATTATTTCAATTACGATGCAGAAACCGCTTTTGCCGGAAACCAAAACTTTACCGCAATGACTTTCGGTGCCAATCTTGACAGCGGCAGTGTGAGTGCAGAGGGGACAGCAGCATGGCTTTACAAGGAAGATTCGTCCAACGCCCTGAATGCTTACTACCTTTTCCGAGATGAAGATGGCGTGTATTTTGACACGTCAAAAGCTTTTGACCACATTCAGATTCAACCGGAAGGTGCAACGGCAACAGGAGATGAATATCCCTGTGCGGTGGATTTCGAAGTGCGTCAGCCAACGGACATATTTGAGATAACTCGGTATGATACAGCCGGTACAGTGCTGGATAGCACAAAATTTTCCCCTGAGCAAGTGGAAGATTATCAGAGATTTACGCTTTCTGCTGAGGTCGCCTATGTGGAAATCGTCTGTTATGGTACAGATGGCGAGGTATTGGAGGTTTTGCCGGTGACACCAGAAAATCCCAAGGCCGCAATCTGCTATGAGGCGGGCGGGCAAATGCTGGCAAGCAAACTTTTGCGGTTTTTGTGGGAATAAAGGAATCCTGACAAGTGTCATAAGATAACAAAATTCAGATAATGGTTTGCTCAAAGAAAATGTGAAATCTGTTTAGAACATAGAATGATGATTTGAAAATAAAAAGAAATCGGGTAAAGGATTGTATGGTTCGACCTTTACCCGTTTTGTTATTTCTGTGGGCAACGAGCCAAGCGGATATGCTGCATATCCATTTGGCGACTGCGACATGAGTCACATACCAGTGGTATGTGACCGCCAGATGTTCATGTCAGATAAGATAGACATGGTAATTTCGGTTGCATTGCTTCCGGTAGCGTTGCTGTCTGCTCTAATGTTGGTAGCAAAAAAGTATGTATTATCTGCAACTTCTACAAAGCCAACAAACCATCCGTTCACATCCTGTCCATCCACACGGCCGGTTCCGGTCTTTCCGTAGAATGTTCCGGTATCGGAAGAGGAGAGACAGATGGCATCTTTTACTGCATGGATGTTTTCAGAGGCGAAGCCGAAGCTGTTATTCTGCAGCTTGGTTAAAAGTTCAACCTGTTCTATTGGAGAAATCTTCAAGGATGATTCCATCCAATAAGAAGAGAAATTGCCACTCATATTTTCGTTTCCATATTTGATTTGTTGAACGTATTTGTTTACGGAAGGAGCTCCAAGTTGTTCGTTCAGTGATTGAAAATACCAATTAACAGAATTGCTCATGGCGGATTGTAAAGTCTGGTCAGTGTTCCATGTGTCAAATGGATAATTCTTTCCATTCCATGCAATAAATGTATTTTCTGGTGTGATGACACCATCTTCTAATCCAAACAGAGCAGCATATATTTTGTACGTAGAGTTTGGTGCAATTCGCAGGGTGGCATGATCTATGTCGTGTATGCTCCAGGCATCATTTCCCAAATCATATAGTACAAAGCTCCCCTCAAATTCTCCAAAGTATGTAGAAAGGTCTACATAGGAAATATTTTCTGAAGAGGAGT
>JAEDEG010000175.1 GCA_016293435.1 Clostridia bacterium | reverse complement strand
AACTTGGCTACTTTGAGCAAATGAAATTAAACCGAATATACAATAGTGCAATCGACCAATGTGAGCGAGTTGGTAAAGCAAAGACAAAGTGCTTAGAAGCTTATACTGCAATTCGGAATTATATCTCTTCCATCGACGATGGATGGTATGGAGATGGTGCTGTTTCCGTAAGGGATAAATATAATGAACTGCAATCGGAACTTTCTGCTATCTATAATTCTATGGTAGAACTGAAGATAATGATGGATAAAGATGCTGAAGTTGTAAATACGGAGTGGCCTGCACTTGTTGCTGCAACAATCAGAAATGCGGAAGAGATTGAAAGGGGATAATATTTAATGTCTGACAGTATTTATATTTCTCCCGATGAAATTCTGACCAGATATACCAGACAGGCTGTCGATGATATTCAAAACGCAGTATCTTTAATGAAGAAAGTTTGCGCAAATATTCAAACGGCCTCAACAGTACCGTGTGGTGAGAGCTGGTATGTTTTTAATAAGAGTGAACAATCAACCGCCCTGTCTTGCCTATCCCGGTTACAGGATATTGCGGAAAAATACGAAAAAGTATGCACAATTGCCGAATATGCTCCTCATGATTTCATGGAAACAGATCGTAGCTACAAGGGCAAACTTACGGGAAGTGAATTTGAAAGAGCTTATAGAGAAAGCAGCTTAGGTAAATATTTTTCGTCCTCAGAAGGTAAGGCAAATCTAATAGCCAGCCTGTTTTTCCCTGCAGTGGGACTAATACCGGGTAGCAGCGATTTCGTAACGCAAATATATAAAAAGGCCGAAATCTCATATGAAACCAAAGGTGGAGTGTATAAGGCCGCACAGTATGGGAAGTGTGTTGAAAAGTTTGCCGGTGGCGTTTTGAAAGGATTCAAAGCGTTTGGTGAGTTAGTTGTGCTTGATCCTCGTGGGCTTTTAACGGCTCTTTCGGCTGCAGACGCAATCGGAACCAGTTTTAGTAATGGTATATACGTCCATTATGAAATGTACGATGAAATCGAAGACAATAGTGCGTTAAAAACTACGCTAAGCCTCGGTTGCACGGAATTAGTTGGCAATGAAGAAGACGGCGCTATTCTTGCAGAAGGAATTTATAGTATATATGAATTAGCAGATTTGTGTAATGGAGCGTCAGACATGATCGATTCAATAGGTGATGCTCATGTTGCGCTTACGGGTAAAGCCGGATATTCACGGATTTTTGGTGAAACATCTTTTGATTACCTCGATAATGAGTACCGCCTCTCTACAAATCCGGATTATTTTATCAGAAAAGCTCTGGACATTGATCCCTCATCTACAGTGAACGTAATATATGAAGCAGGGAAAAATATACAGTCAACTATTAAGGATGCAAAAGGGTTGGGAGAAGACCTCGCAGAATATATCACAGATATCATTCAACCACGGTATGGAGCGATACAAAACTGAAAT
Source organism: Clostridia bacterium (assembly GCA_016293435.1). Lineage (GTDB taxonomy): Bacteria > Bacillota > Clostridia > UMGS1810 > UMGS1810 > RGIG1828. The sequence continues at coordinate 2,811 of JAEDEG010000175.1, read as the reverse complement.
CGTTAGTAAACATACCTAATAACATTACATTTCAGGAGGAAACAGATGGAAAACAAATTACTGCCAGTAGGCACGGTGGTGTCATTGAAAGGTGCAAAAAAGAAACTCACTATTATCGGTAATTCAATAAAAAAAGACGATGGAACTATATTTGAGTATATTGCAGTACCGCATCCTGAAGGATTCATTGATTCAGACACCATGTTTTTGTTTAACTTTGAAGATATAAATTCGATTGACTTTATCGGCTTCGTTAATTCGGAATTTCAGATATTCAGTCAAAAATTTATGCAGTCGAAAATTGACCGTGAAAAGCCAGCGGATTCAACAATAAACATGTAAGGTGATACAATGTCATTATTTTCATCAAACGAAACAATAAAAGTTCCACCCTCACAATTAAGAGAGCTTGCGGACGAGATCAGAGGATACTCCGATGATGCGAGCAGTGCATTTGACGAGGTGGGCAATATTGTGGATGAACTGCTCATAGGTGGGCTATGGGACGGCAAATCCGCAGAAGCATACAAGGCGAAAACCGTTGAAAACATAAGCAAATTTTCTCCGGCGGCGGACAAGCTGGAGGAAATGGCAGATTTTCTCGACTCCGTTGCTGACGAAATGGAGGCGGTCGATCAAAAAATCAAGTCACAGGTAATGGCGATCTGATTGTGCGAACAGGCAGATTCCTTTTCCGATAAACAAAACTATTTTGGAGGATAATATTATGGCAGATTCAGTTGTAACTTATGAAGCACTGACAAGTGCGGCAAGCAGCGTGACCCAACACAAGCAGAACTTCGATGAAATGATCCGGGGAATGACCGGCATTGTCAGCAGTCTTGAAGGCGTATGGCAGGGCGTTGCAAAGACCGAGTTTGAAACTGCATTTGAGCAGCTCAAGCCCACGCTGATTAAGTTTTCAGAGCTTCTCGGACGTTATTCCGATGAACTTAATAAGCACGTCGTAAGAACTCAGGAAACCGAAAGCGCCGGAACTCAGAGCATCAATCAGTCCCTTAGCTTCTAAGCAAAACTAACCGCAGCCGCACTACCTGTGCGGCTGCGGTCAATATAATTTTTCGCTGAAGGTGGATAAAGCGTGAATGTAAAAAGCATAGCCATTACAAACATCGGAAGGGTAAGACAAAATAACGAAGATAATTTTTACCTTTGCGGCCGGTATAAGACTGATGTTGACTTGCCGAATATGACCTGCACTTTTTCAGGGCCAAGCAATAACTGCCTTTTCAGCGTCTGCGATGGAATGGGCGGCGAAGCATACGGCGAGCTTGCTTCTCTTGTTGCTGTCCGCCTTCTTAACGGGTTTGCGGACAGTTTCAATGAAACGATAAATGAATATATCGAACAGGCAAACAGCGAGATATGCTCTGAGATCACATCCCACGGTGGCAAACGTATTGGCACGACATTTGCTGCACTAAGCCTCTCTGATGGCACGGCGAGCGCATTCAATATAGGCGACAGCAGAATATACCTTACAAGAAATGGCAAAATATCGCAGATAAGCGAAGATCATACACAAGTACAAATGCTGATAAACCAAGGTTTTGTCAGCATAAATGATGCAAAAAAGCATCCCGCAAGGCATGTCCTTACACAACACCTGGGAATATTTCCTGACGAAATGGCGATTGAGCCGTTTTGCGCGGAACCCATAAAAACCGAAAACGGAGATATATTTTTGCTTTGCAGCGACGGGCTTACCGACATGCTCTCCGACAATGACCTGCTTGAAATAATAAATGACGGCAGTGATCTTGAATACAAAGCAAACACTTTGATCGAATCAGCTATCAACACGGGCAGCCGTGATAATATAACCGTAATATTAGTAGAAATTTCAGATGATGATGTTTTAGCCGAACCAACAAAACCGCAGGCTGACTATGATACAGCGGAAGTGTTCCCGCAAAAAGATGCGAAGGCAGCCAAGCCCGGACTGATAAATAAAATCATTAATACGATAAAAGAGCGCAGCTCATAGAATCAGTATCGTTTTACGGGGGAAAAGAAGTCATGGATATAACATATTACAAGAAATATGAGCCGGTATTCGGCTCATGGAAAATCGTCAAGGAGATTGGCGAGGGCAGCTTCGGCAAGGTTTTTGAGATCGAGCGCGAGGATTTCGGCTATACATATAAGGCTGCGCTGAAAGCGATAACCATTCCCCAGAGCAGATCCGAAATTGAAAACGTTATGGATGACGGAATGGATCAGGACAGCGTGACATCGTATTTCAGGGGCTTTGTTGAGGAGCTGGTGGAAGAGTTCAGGCTTATGTCAAAGCTCAAGGGAAACAGCAATGTGGTAAGCTATGAAGATCACAAGGTGATCGAGCACAAGGGCGAAATAGGCTGGGATATCCTTATCCGTATGGAGCTTCTTACTCCGTTGATGAGATATGCAAGAAATCATCCTTTGGACAGAGACAGCGTTGTACGGCTCGGAATAGACATATGTAAAGCACTGGAGCTTTGCCGTAAGCACGATATTGTTCACCGTGACATTAAACCCGAGAACATTTTCGTCTCTGATGACGGACAATTCAAATTGGGTGACTTCGGCATAGCAAAAACAATGGAGCAAACCACCGGAAGCATCGGGAAAAAGGGTACTTATAACTATATGGCTCCCGAGGTGTATAAGGGCGAAGCATATGGGCCGAGGGTCGATATATATTCTCTCGGTATAATGCTTTACCGATATATGAATAACGGCAGATTTCCGTTCCAGCCTCCGGCTCCGGCACAGCTAAAACCCTCAGACAATGAGAAGGCAATAACC
>JAEDEG010000174.1 GCA_016293435.1 Clostridia bacterium | reverse complement strand
CCGATTGTGAAAATGTGGATGTTGTGATGAACGGCACCACCAATATTTTTAAGCACCCCGAATTTAACAATATAGACAGAACCAAAGATTTTTTGAATTTTATCAAAAAAGACAACAGCAAAATGATAAAAGCTATTCTTTCTGAAACGGGCGATTCCACCTCTGTTATAATAGGTGATGAAAATCCCGTGCTGAAGGATAAAGATATAAGCCTCGTAGTCTCCAACTATTCATTAAACGGCGGCGTAAGAGGCAAGCTTGCAGTTATAGGTCCCACACGTATGGATTATGCAAAGGTAATTTCAACTCTCGACTATCTCACCGCCCGCATAAACGACGTAATGGACAATGATAAAACATAAAGGAGGTTACAGTGATTTGATTAAAGATGCAAAGAAATCAAATGAAGATATAACAGAAGAGAACACAGCAGCCGAAGAATCAAAGGCAGAAGAAGAATTGGCAGAAGAAAACACATCTGCCGAGCAACCCGCCAAAGAAAAAACCGAGGCGGACGATGATGCAGACACCAAATCAAAGGAGCTTGAAGCTCTAAACGATAAGTATCTTCGTCTTCTCGCTGAATATGACAACTTCAAAAAGCGAACAGTCAAAGAAAAAGAAGCCATCTATATAGATTCGGTGGGCGATACGGTGACTGCACTTCTTCCTATTATCGACAATTTTGAAAGAGCAATAGCGTCTTTCTCCGATTCTGACAAAGAATCCGATTTTTACAAAGGCATTGAGATGATATACAATCAGACTGTTGAAGCCTTTGCAAAGCTTGGTGTAAAGACAATTGAGGCTTTGGGCTGTGAGTTTGACCCTGCGCTTCACAATGCGGTAATGCATATTGATGATGAAAATGCCGCAGACAATGTTGTTGTAGAAGAATTTCAAAAGGGCTATACTTATCGTGATAAGGTTATCAGATACAGTATGGTAAAAGTAGCAAACTAAAAAATAAGAATTTTGGAGGAATTATTATGGCAAAAATTATAGGTATTGACCTTGGTACAACCAACTCATGCGTATCCGTTATGGAAGGCGGCGAAGCAGTAGTTATTGCAAATGCTGAGGGTGCAAGAACAACTCCCTCTGTTGTAGCATTTACCCAAAACGGTGAAAGACTCATCGGTCAGGTTGCCAAAAGACAGGCAATCACCAATCCCGAAAAAACAATCATCTCCATAAAAAGAGATATGGGTACAGACCGTAAGGTAGATATTGACGGCAAAAAATACACTCCCCAGGAGATTTCCGCAATGGTGCTTTCAAAGCTCAAGGCCGATGCGGAAAGCTATCTTGGCGAACCCGTAACTCAGGCGGTTATCACTGTTCCCGCATATTTTAACGACTCACAGCGTCAGGCTACCAAGGATGCCGGCAAAATTGCAGGCCTTGAGGTTCTGCGTATTATAAACGAGCCCACGGCTGCAGCTCTTGCCTACGGTATGGACAAAGGCGACGAACAGAGAATCATGGTATATGACCTTGGCGGCGGTACGTTTGATGTATCAATTCTCGAAATTTCGGACGGTGTGTTTGAGGTTCTTGCAACAGGCGGCAACACTCGTCTCGGCGGTGATGATTTTGACAATAAGATTATGAATTATCTTGTTGAAGAATTTAAAAGAGAAAACGGCATTGACCTTTCACAAGACAAAATGGCAATGCAGCGTCTCAAAGAAGCTGCCGAAAAAGCTAAGATTGAGCTCTCGGGTGTTACAACCTCCAATATCAATCTTCCCTTTATCACAGCCGATGCCACAGGCCCCAAGCATCTTGATGTAACCCTTTCAAGAAGCAAGTTCAACGAGCTCACCGCAGACCTTGTGGAAAAAACAATGGAGCCCACCAGAAACGCACTTCGCGATGCGGGTCTTTCCGCTTCAGATATCGACAAGGTGCTTTTAGTCGGCGGTTCTTCGCGTATTCCGGCTGTTCAGGAGGCTGTTAAGAACTTTATCGGCAAAGAGCCCCACAAGGGCATCAACCCCGACGAATGTGTGGCAATGGGCGCCGCAATTCAGGGCGGTGTGCTTGCAGGTGATGTAAAAGACGTTGTACTTCTTGATGTTACACCTCTTTCTCTCGGTATCGAAACTCTCGGTGGTGTATGCACCAAGCTTATTGAAAGAAACACCACCATCCCCGTTAAGAAAACTCAGGTGTTTTCAACTGCGGCAGACAACCAGACCTCTGTAGAAATTCACGTTTTGCAGGGTGAAAGAGAAATGGCTGCCTACAACAAAACTCTCGGTAAGTTCAGCCTTACCGGTATTGCTCCCGCTCCCAGAGGCGTACCTCAGATTGAAGTAAGCTTTGACATAGACTCCAACGGTATTGTTCATGTATCTGCAAAGGATATGGCTACCGGCAATGTTCAGGATATTACCATTACTGCCAGCACCAACCTTTCAGACGAAGATATCGACAAGGCTGTAAAAGAAGCTGAACAGTTTGCAGAAGAAGACAGAAAACGCAAGGAAGAAATTGACACACGCAACAACGCAGATTCACTTTGCTATCAGTGCGAAAAGGCTATGAACGATTTTGGCGATAAGCTGGATGCCTCCGATAAGAGCGATATCGAAGCTAAGATTGCCGATGTTAAAAAGGCTCTCGAAGGTACCGACAACGCAGCTATAAAAACCGCCTCCGATGCACTTCAGCAGAAGTTCTATGAGATTTCCTCCAAGATGTATCAGGCAGCTAATCCTCAAGGGGCTCCCGGTGCCGATGGTGCCGCTCCCGGCTCAGACCCTCAGGGCGGAACCTACGACGCTGACTATACAGTTGTTGATGATGATGATAAAAAATAATTTGGTGTAGATTATGGCAGATAAAAGAGATTATTATGAGGTTCTGGGCGTTGACAAAAACGCCTCAGAATCCGACATAAAAAGAGCATACCGAAAGCTTGCTAAAAAGTATCACCCCGATGTTAACCCCGACAATCCCGAAGCAGAAAAAAAATTCAAAGAGGTCGGCGAGGCATATGAGGTTTTAAGTGACTCCGAAAAAAAGGCACGCTATGACCAGTTTGGCTTTGCAGGTGTCGACCCAAGCTATGGCGGAGGCTCCGGCGGAGCAGGTGGCTTTGGCGGCTTTGGCAGCATGGGTTTTGATGATTTGGGCGATATATTCGGTTCGATGTTTGGCGGCTTTGGCTCGAGCCGGCGCACAAGAAACGGCCCGCGCAAAGGCTCCGACATTGAAGAACGCATTATTCTTTCCTTTGAAGAGGCTGCATTCGGCATAAAAAAACCGCTCAAGATATATGTCATAGAGGAATGTGAAGAATGTCACGGCAGCGGTGCAAAATCCGCTTCCGACAAGCAGACCTGTCCTCACTGCAAGGGCTCCGGTCAGATTAAGAATGTTCAAAATACAATGTTTGGTCAGATGATAAACACTCAGGTTTGCGGTGCTTGCCGCGGCGAGGGTACAATTATCAAAAATCCATGTGCCAAATGTAACGGCAAGGGTAAAATTAAAAGAGCCAAAAACGTTGAGGTGGATATTCCCGCAGGTATCAATGCGGGCGAAACCATAAGCTATCGCGGCTTGGGCAATGCCGGCACAAAGGGAGGTCCGTCGGGTGATCTGTTGGTTACAGTTTCGCTAAAAAAGCATCCTGTTTTCACCCGAAACGGCTATGATGTAAATCTCGAGGTTCCAATCACATTTGTTCAGGCAGCCCTTGGCTCCGAGATTGAAATTCCGATTCTTGATCCCGACAAAAAATATGAGCTCAGCAAGATGACATATTCTGTTCCCGAGGGCACTCAGCCCGGTACGGTTGCGCGCTTCAGAGGTAAGGGAATACCCCATGTCCATAGCAGTGTGAGAGGCGATATGCTCGTAAAATTTACCGTTGAGGTTCCCAAAAATCTATCTGCAGAGCAAAAAGAAGCTTTGCAAAAATTTGCGGCGGTAAGCGGAGAAACCAACTATAAGCAAAGTAAATCGTTTATTGAAAAGATGAAGGATTTTTTTGACAAAAAATAATTTCAAATTGCAAATCGGTTTTAAATAGCTGATTTGCAATTTTTTTGTGATGTACTATGCAACAAAATGAATAATATGATTTGTATATTATTATGAATTTGTTGTGTTAATATTGAATTAATAGGAAAAATATGGTAAAAATAAATTTACATTGCTCGCAAATATCTAAGTCAAAAAAGGAAAAACTTTGAGCCGTTTTCGGCAAAAAAAGGATTTTCCTTTTTTTTGTAGTATAATATATATTGTAATAATTTTTGTAAGGGAGCAAATAATAATGAAGATAATAGCTGTAAACG
>JAEDEG010000173.1 GCA_016293435.1 Clostridia bacterium | reverse complement strand
GCAATTTTATGCTACTGAGGCAGTCTGTCAGCAAAAAATATCTCAAGCTGTGAGTAAATTTGTTCCAAATCTCGCCGTTTCCCTGTCCATTTTTTGTGATATCCAGCACAGTCAACATTGTCAGTAATATTCATATAGAGATCCCAAAGTTTTACATATCAAATAATAAGTATCCTGCTACTCAATATTTAAAATCTGAAATCACGGTTTCCGTTTTCAATCTCTTTCAGATTGTGTCTTGCTATTTCCTTAACTTTTTCGTTCGGTATTTTTTCGAGTTCTTTTTCTATTAGTGCATTGCCGATTTTCTTTGTATTTTCCGTTGCATAATCAATCAGATATTCTTTCAGAGTCATCAGTGCATTAGGATGACAGCAGTTTAAAATTTGTCCGCTTTTACAAAGTGACATAAATCTGTCTCCCGTGCGTCCCTCTCTGTAACATGCAGTACAGAACGATGGAATATAGCCCGCGGTCATGAGCCAGTTTACCACTTCGTCAAGTGTCCTCTGGTCGGATACATCAAACTGCTCTGTGTCATGAGGTCTTTCGTTGTCACAATATCCTCCAACAGAGGTTCTCGATGCCCCGCTTATCTGAGATACACCAAGCCTGATTACTTTTTCGCGCAGCTCCTGACTTTCTCTGGTTGAAATAATCATACCCGTATACGGCACCGATATTCTGATAAGTGCACATAGTTTTGCAAATATGTCATCACTTATACCGTTGTCAAAGCTGCTTGGATCAATGTCGTCTGCTTTTTTTACTCTTGGCACACTTATCGTATGCGGACCGACACCGTGTACAGCTTCCAGATGCTCAGCGTGCATCAATAGTCCTGCAAATTCATATCTGTATAACTCAAGACCAAAAAGCACTCCCAGACCAACATCATCAATACCGCCTTCCATGGCACGATCCATTGCCTCGGTGTGATAAGAATAGTCATGCTTTGGTCCGGTGGGATGGAGCTTTAGGTAGCTTTCTTTGTGGTATGTTTCCTGAAAAAGTATATATGTTCCGATTCCGGCTTCTTTCAGCTTTTTGTAATTTTCAACGGTTGTAGCTGCAATATTTACATTTACGCGTCTTATAGCACCGTTTTTGTGTTTAATTGAATATATTGTATCAATACACTCCAAAATATATTCAATAGGATTGTTAATCGGATCTTCGCCTGCTTCAATAGCAAGCCTCTTGTGTCCCATATCCTGAAGTGCAATTACTTCTTTCTTTACTTCTTCTTGAGTAAGCTTTTTGCGGGGTATGGTTTTGTTTTTCATATGATAAGGGCAGTATACACAGCCGTTCACACAGTAATTTGACAGATAGAGCGGTGCAAACATAACTATTCTGTTTCCGTACAGGTCTTTTTTGATTTGCTCGGCAAGATCATATATTCTGCTGATTCGCTCATTATCTTCACATGCAAGAAGAACTGAGGCTTCTCTGTGTGTAAGCCCCTTTCTTAGCTTGGCCTTTTCTATCAGAGAGTCAATCAATTCATAATTTTCCTTGTTTTTGTCAGCAAACTTAAGGGTTTCCAATATTTCCTCATGGTCAATAAATTCTTCTGCCTTCAATGATTTTGGATTATACATTTCATTCACCTCAAAAAAATACGCTCTGCCGGCAGGCAGAACGTTAATCAATTTATAACCAACATTCTTCCGCCTCATATTCATCCTGAACATAATTTCAGAAAATTTACTGTCTCTGTATGATCAAGATTGGTCTATTCGGTGTCAGAACAACACTATTATAATAACATTAATATGTAATTTTGTCAATATGAAAACATTCAAAATTTTATATAAAACAACATTTTTAATACTTGTGTTTTTTTTCATTTTATGGTAAAATAATAATGTTGTACAAATCATATAATCAGCTAGGAGAATATTTATGTCAAAAAAAATAGCTGTTATCGGCTCGGGCGGCTGGGGCACAGCCGCTGCATTACACCTGATAAAGCAAGGTCATGAGGTTACACTCTGGTCATGGAAGCAGGAAGAGAGCGACACTCTAAAAGCAAATCTTGAAAACAAAGAATTTCTTCCGGGTATATCTCTTAGTCCGGATATTTCCTACACAGCGGATATCTCATGCGTCAAAGATAAAGACTTAATAGTTTTGGTGACTCCGTCCAAGGTTATTCGTTCCACCTGTAAGGCTATGAGCCGCTATGTTTCCGACGGTACACTCATTGTTATACTTTCCAAAGGTATTGAAGACGGCAGCCTTAAGCTTCTCACCGATGTTGCAGAAGAAGAAATTCCTCAGGCGCATATTGCTGTGATGTCCGGTCCCTCTCATGCTGAAGAGGTGGCACGCGGTATCCCCACTACAAATATTGCCGCTTGCCACGACATTAAATATGCCGATTATATTCAGAGTGTATTCATGAGCGAAAACTTCAGAGTATACACCGGTACCGATGTACTCGGGGTTGAGCTTGGCGGTGCTCTCAAAAACATCATTGCTCTTTGTGCCGGAATAACCGATGGCATCGGCTTTGGTGACAACACTAAGGCGGCACTGATGACCCGGGGCATAAAAGAGATTTCGAGGCTTGGTATTGCGATGGGAGCCGATGCAGAAACCTTTTGGGGGCTAAGCGGTATCGGCGATCTAATTGTAACTTGTACCAGTATGCATTCTCGAAACCGACGTGCCGGAATCTTGATAGGTCAGGGAATGGCGCTTGATGAAGCACTCAGCAGTGTTCATATGGTGGTTGAAGGAGTTCAGAGCTGCAGAGCGGCATACATGCTCTCTCAGAAATACGGAGTTGAAATGCCTATTGTTCAAAAGGCATATGAGGTTTTGTACGAGGGCAAAAAACCCGAAGAAGCCGTTATGGAGCTTATGTGCCGAAATCCCAAAAACGAAAATATGTAAAGAAATTTTTATTTAGGAGACGATATTATGATCAAATTAGACACTTCAAAGCTTTCAGGCTTTGTAACTAAAGAAGAAATAAATAATATGGAGTCAGCAGTCAAAGCTGCTGATGAGCTTCTCACAAGCCGTACCGGCGCCGGGAATGATTTCCTCGGCTGGATTGATTTGCCCGTAAATTATGATAAAGAAGAATTTGACCGCATCAAAAAAGCTGCTTCCAAAATTCAAAGCGACTCTGAGGTTTTGGTTGTGGTTGGAATAGGCGGTTCCTATCTGGGTGCCAGAGCCGCAATAGAAATGCTCACAGATTCTTTTTATAATCTAAATGCCGGTTTAAAAACGCCCAAAATCATATATGCCGGCAATTCCATCAGTTCAAGCTATCTTTCAGATGTAATAGAGCTTGTTAAGGATAAAGATTTCAGTGTAAATATTATTTCCAAATCCGGCACAACAACCGAACCTGCTCTGGCTTTTCGTATTCTCAGATCAATGCTTATCGAAAAATATGGCATTGAGGGAGCAAGAGAAAGAATTTATGCTACCACCGACAAACAAAGAGGTGCTCTCAAAAACTTTGCCGATAAAGAAGGCTATGAAACATTTGTTATTCCCGATGATGTGGGCGGCAGATTTTCTGTGCTTACAGCAGTAGGGCTTCTTCCAATAGCGGCCGCAGGTATAGATATCGACAGCATGATGAAAGGAGCACAAGACGCAAGAGAAGAATATTCAAAGCCTTATGCTTATAACGCATGTTATCAGTATGCGGCTGTGCGTAACATTCTTAACCGCAAGGGCAAATCAGTAGAGCTCATGGTCAATTATGAACCCTGTCTTATATATTTTTCCGAATGGTGGAAACAGCTTTTCGGCGAGAGTGAGGGCAAGGATAACCGCGGTATTTTTCCTGCCTCTGTCAGCTTCTCCACAGATTTGCACTCCATGGGTCAATACATTCAAGATGGCTCCCGTATTCTTTTTGAAACCGTACTAAATGTCGAAAAACCCAAAAAGGATTTGAAATTTCCATTTGAAGAAGAGAACATAGACGGTCTCAATTTCCTTGCCGGCATGACTGTAGATACGGTCAATAACAAGGCTTTTCAGGGTACTCTTCTTGCTCATACCGACGGCAACGCTCCCAATATTGTGATTAACATACCCGAGATTACCCCGTATTATTTCGGTAATCTGGTATATTTCTTCGAAAAAGCATGTGCAATCAGCGGATATATCCTCGGTGTTAATCCCTTTAACCAGCCCGGCGTTGAAGCATATAAGAAAAATATGTTTGCTCTCCTTGGCAAACCCGGATATGAAGACCTTGCAGATGAGCTTAAAAAGAGAATTTAAATTCACTCCGGAGTATCAATATTGATTGGAATGCACGCAAAACCTTGCGAAGAAGTGTTTGACTTTTATCTGATTTTGAATTTTTGAAAATGTAAGCATCCCCCGGCACAGCCGGGGGCTTTTCAATAAACGCCCCACAGGGGCTC
>JAEDEG010000172.1 GCA_016293435.1 Clostridia bacterium | reverse complement strand
ACTCCTGATGCCGGGCTCGAACCAGCGACATCATGATTAACAGTCATGCGCTCTACCGACTGAGCTAATCAGGAATATTTACTGATTCATTATACCACAAATTTCAATAAAATCAAGATAAATTTACTATAAAAATTAAAATTCGTCAATATACACAAAAACACCGCTCATATTTGCATCAGCACACCATAAGATTGACGTGCTGATGCAAAGCTGCTTAATTCAGAACATAAATGGCAGCATTGAGATACAGGGCAAAACAGCACCAAAGCAGATAGGGTATCTGCAGCCATGCCGTCCATGGCTCTATGCGGTGAAATTTTACAATCATCACTATTATAATTGTAATCAGCAAAACAAGCCATAATGCCGAAAACAAAAATGCTCTCAAATTAAAAAACAATATACTCCAAAAAAAAATGACTGCCAAATTGATTGCATACACTGTAAGAGCAGGGCAGGCGGCCTTGTTTCCCATGGTATGCGACACAAATATTTTTCCTGAGCTTATTCCCATAAGCACAAACAAAATGCTCCACACTATAGGAAATACGAGCGTCGGAGGAGAAAGAGGCGGCACTGCAATTTCGCTATATATATCCATATTGCCGTTTGTTGCAATAGCCGACAGTCCGCCAACAGCCAGTGCAATGAGCGCAGATACTATATACGGCTTATATTTTTTCACTAAGATTATCACCTCTCATTATTATTAATTATATTCCAATGTGAGCATAATAATTCCAAAAATAAATATTTGTTTTGGCTAAAAAACAATTTTTTGTTGACAAGACACAGCAGTTTGTATATAATAGTTAATATATACAAAGGGAGTAGCCGGCGCGTATGCAATTGCGTTTACACTGTCGTCAGTACGATTCTAATGAATCCGGCTTGTAAGTTAGCGGCGAGACTTTTCTGCAATTTTTTTGTGTTGCGGTGAAGTCTTTTTTTTAAGCTTTCGCCGCAAACGGAAGGGAGATTTCTGTATGGAAATTATACTGCAAATCATTATATTGGCTCTGGGGTTTGCGCTTTTGATTAAAGGTGCCGACCTTTTTGTAGACGGCACTGCATCAATTGCCGCAAGGTTTGGCATACCCCAGCTTATCATTGGTCTTACCGTGGTTGCCATGGGCACCAGTGCCCCTGAGGCCGCGGTCAGCATTTCGGCGGCGTTTGACGGCAATGCAGACATTACAATCGGCAATATTTTGGGATCAAATATACTTAATATTTTAATTATTCTGGGTATATCTGCCGTGATCACTTCAATTGCTGTTTCCAAAGTAACTGTCAGAATTGATATTCCGATTATGCTTGCTTCTTCGGTTCTCTTGCTTCTTCTCGGCCTCGACGGTCAGATAAGCAGGCTTGATGCAGTTTTGATATTTGCATGCTTTATCGGATTTATGGTCTATATGGTATTCAGTGCAATAAAAGGCAACGATTCGGGAGACAACATCAAGGTTATGTCGGTTCCCGCTTCATTACTCTCCGCAGTCGGCGGTCTGTTGATAATTATAGTCGGCAGCAAGCTTACGGTGCATGGTGCAACCGCCATAGCCAAATATGCCGGGCTCAGCGAACGATTTATCGGTCTGACCGTGGCCGCTTTGGGTACATCGCTCCCCGAGCTTTTTACATCGGTGACCGGTGCAAAAAAGGGAAACACAGACATGGCAATAGGCAATATTGTGGGCTCCAATATATTCAACATACTGTTTGTTGTGGGTCTTTCCGGCTTGGCAATCCCCGTTCCTTTTGACAAAAGCTTTATGTTTGATGCATATGTCACAATTGCCTCGGGTGTGCTTCTTTTGCTTGCCTGCCTAAAAGGCAGAAGGCTCAGCCGCCCTGCGGGAATAATCTTTTTGGTTGGCTATTGTATATATTTTGCATGTATAATTTAATATTGTAAAATGTATAAAGATAATTTTATACAATCTGACGAAAAAGACTTTATCTATTGACAAAAATCGACTGTTTTGGTATAGTTTTATTTAGTAAAAACGTCATTTTAATACCGAATTTTAATCAGAAAGCCGATATTATAAAGACGAAAACCAAGGAGGATTTTAAAAAAATGAAATTGATTTACGATGTTCACGACAAACCGAAGCTCGGCCAGCTCATAATTTTTGCTATCCAGCAGCTTCTGGCTATTATGACGGCAACCTTAGTTGTTCCGGTTGTTGTCAACCAGACTACGGGAGCTTCGATGAGCTCTGCGGCTGCACTTTTCGGTGCCGGTGTCGGTACTTTGGTTTATGTACTTTTCACACGCAAAAAAAGTCCGGTATTTTTGGGCTCGTCTTTTGCTTTTATTTCTTCTATGATATCGGCATTTGCAGGCGGCGTGTCAATGGCGGCAGGCTATGCCGGTCTAATTATCGGTGCCGTATTTGCCGGTCTTGTTTATGTGATTATTGCAATAATCGTTAAGGCTGCGGGCGTATCGTGGATCGACAAGCTTATGCCTCCGGTGGTTATAGGACCTACCGTTGCAATCATCGGTCTTTCCCTTGCGGGCAATGCTGTGGGCGACCTTATGAAGGGAAGCGTTGTAGGTGCCAATGGTCTGGCTGTAGCTTCACCTCTTGCAACCGTGCTTTGCGGTGTTATTACTCTTTTGGTAACAATTATCTGTTCTACCTACGGCAAAAAATACGGAAAGCTTATTCCCTTTATTTTCGGTATTCTTTCGGGCTATGCAGCAGCTGCTGTTCTCACTGTTATCGGTAATGCGGCCTCAATAGATGCTCTTAAAATTCTCGATACCACACCGTTTAAAAATCTTCTTTGCGACGGCTCCATAACTCTCGAAACCTTCTTTAAGGTACCTGAGTTTACCTTTATTAAGGCATCAAAGGGCTTTGCGCAAATAGATGCTTCATATCTCAGTACAATTGCTGTGGCTTATATTCCGGTAGCCTTTGTTGTGTTTGCGGAACACATTGCAGACCACAAAAATATATCTTCCATAATAGAAAAAGATCTTCTCAGAGAACCGGGTCTTCATGCTACCTTATGCGGTGACGGAGTGGGCTCGATTGTCGGTGCGCTTTTCGGCGGCTGCCCCAACACCACCTACGGCGAATCTGTGGGCTGTGTTGCCATCACCAAAAATGCTTCGGTCAGCACAATCATCACAGCGGCAATACTTGCTGTAATTATCTCTTTCATTTCACCCTTTATCGCTTTTGTAAATTCAATTCCCTCATGCGTAATGGGCGGTGTGTGCATGGCACTGTACGGATTTATTGCCGTATCCGGTCTCAAAATGGTTCAAAACATTGACCTGGGGCAGAATAAAAATCTGTTTGTTGTATCAACAATACTTATTGCAGGTATCGGCGGTCTCACACTTACATTTGGCAAAATCACCGTTACATCAATTGCATGTGCATTGATACTCGGCATCATAGTAAATCTTATTGTTTCAAAGTCAAAAGAAGAATAAAACATTTTCAGACAGGAGATGACAATATGGGAAAGGTTACGGTTTTTGACCATCCTCTCATTCAGCACAAAACCACAATTATGAGGCAAAAGTCTACCTCAAACAAAGAATTCAGAGAATCGGTAGAAGAAATTACAATGCTTATGTGTTACGAGGCATTAAGAGATTTACCTCTTGAAGAAATTGAGATAGAAACACCCATAAAGGTGACAAAACAAAAGGTCATAAAGGGCAAAAAGCTTGCTGTAGTACCTATTTTAAGGGCAGGTCTCGGCATGGTAAACGGTCTTCTCAATCTGGTGCCGTCTGCAAAGGTGGGGCACATAGGAATGTACCGCGACGAAGAAACCCTGCAGCCTCATGAATATTACTGCAAGCTGCCTACCGATATAGAAGATAGGCTCATTGTGGTGGTAGATCCGATGCTTGCAACGGGCGGTTCTGCGGTTGATGCAATCACTCAGATTAAGTCATACGGCGGCAAACACATAAAGTTTTTGTGCCTGATTGCTGCACCTGAGGGCATAGATGCATTGTTGGAGGCTCACCCCGATGTAGAAATTTTTTGTGCCAATGTGGACGAAGGTCTTAACGAAAACGGCTATATAGTTCCCGGTCTCGGCGACGCCGGAGACAGAATTTTTGGCACAAAATAGAATATATTTTAATTACAAAGTCCCGCAAATTGGTCTGCAATGACTTTTTGCGGGGCTTTTTGTGAATTATTGCTTTCAATAAGCGGCAAAGCCGCGTCATTATAATTCACAAAAAGTTCATAAATTGTTCATTGGCAGTACATATGACAATGATATTATATATTTGCAGGTAGGGAAACGGTGAGTCCCTACACTGTAACCAATCTCCATAAACTTATAAAATCCTTAAACACAGAAAAACAGAGCTGTAATTCCCCCCAAAGCGGCTCTGTTTTTCTGTGTTTCAATAAGCGGCAAAGCCGCGTCATTCAACGTTTTCAGTGGGAGATTGAAC
>JAEDEG010000171.1 GCA_016293435.1 Clostridia bacterium | reverse complement strand
AATGACCGTAAATACAGAAAAAGAAAACAATACCGTTACTTTCAAGGTTGAGGGAAGACTTGACACCACTACCGCTCCCGTGCTTGAAAAAATGATAAATGACGAGTGCGAGACTGTCGAGGGGCTAATACTGGATTTAGAAAACCTTGCCTATATTTCAAGTGCCGGACTGCGTGTGCTTCTCGGTGCTCAAAAGAAAATGAACAAACAAGGCTTTATGAAACTTATACATGTTTGCCAAGAGGTTATGGATGTTTTGGAAATGACCGGTTTTGCCGATATTCTGGTGATTGAATAATGGAACTTATAAGCGAAGCCGTAAGCTTTGCGGCAAAAGCCCATGACGGTATGCGCCGTAAGCAAAGCAATACACCGTACATTATGCATCCGCTTGAGGTGGCAGTTATTGTTAGCACAATGACCGATGACCAACACATTATTTCTGCCGCCGCACTTCACGATGTTGTCGAGGATACAATGGTTACACTCGACGAAATAGAGGAAAAATTCGGTAAGCGTATTGCTGAACTCGTAGCAAGCGAAACAGAAGATAAAAGAGCTGTTTTACCGCCCGAAGAAACCTGGCACATTCGCAAGGAAGAATCTTTAAGGGTATTGCAAAACACCGATGATATCGCGGTGCTTATGGTTTGGCTTGGTGACAAACTTGCCAATATGCGCTCTATATACCGAAAGTGGAAGCAGTTCGGCGATGATATATGGCAAAAATTTAATCAAAAAGATCCCGAGCAACAGCGGTGGTATTACACTTCCATTGCCGATTTAACCCAAAAGCTAAAGGATTATCCTGCTTGGCAAGAATATAAAACACTCACCCAGTTGGTATTTAAGAGAGGAAACTGACATGATGAAACAAATTACTTACCGTGTTGACAAAGACATTTTATACATTCCTGTAGAAGGTCGAGTTGACGCCTCCAATGCCCCCGCTGTAGAAAAAGAAATTTTCCGTATCAAGAACGAAAACCCGGGCAAGCACACTGTCATTGACGCCGATCATTTGGAGTATATCTCCAGTGCCGGACTGCGCGTGATTTTAAAGCTTCGCAAGGAAGAACCAAAACTGGCGATTATCAATGTATCTCCCGAAGTGTATGATATCTTTGATATGACCGGCTTTACCGACATGGTAACTGTTGAAAAGGCATACCGCCGTATGAGTGTGGATGGCTGTGAGTTTATTGCAAAAGGTGCCAACGGCGCGGTTTATCGCTATGATGACGAAACCATTGTCAAAACTTATTATAACAAGGATGCTCTGCCCGAAATTCAGCAGGAGCGTGAGAATGCGAGAAAGGCCTTTGTTCTTGGTGTAAATACTGCCATTCCCTACGGTATTGTCCGAGTGGGGGAAGGGTATGGTACTGTAACAGAATTGCTGAATGCTAAATCCATCTCCAAACTGATTAAAGAAAATCCGGAGGATCTTACACAGACGGTGGCTTACTATGTGGACACAATTAAGCACATTCATTCCATTGAAGTGGGTAAAGGCGAGCTTCCCGATTTTAAGGAATGGGTGGTTGATTGGGCAGATTTCTTAAATGATTATTTGCCGTCGGATAAAGCCCAAAAGCTGCATGGTCTTATAAACGCTTTACCCGAAAGCAAATATATGATGCACGGGGATTACCATACCAATAATATTATGGTGCAAAACGGTGAAACACTTTTAATTGATATGGACACCCTGTCTGTCGGTTGCCCTGTGTTGGAATTTGGCTCTATGTATAACGCATTTGTCGGTTTTTCAGAGCTTGACCACGAAACCGTTAAGGATTTCCTTGGTTTTGATTTTGAAACAGCGGGAAGATTCTGGAGAATGTCCCTTGCCCGTTATCTTGAAACAGAGGACGAATCGGTAATAAACAGCGTAGAAGAAAAGGCAAAGATTATCGGATATACCCGTATTTTACGCCGCTCAATACGCAGAAACGAAGCCGCAAACGTTATTGAGCATTACAAAAATCAGCTTATTCAGTTAATTGATGCTGTAGATACATTAGAGCTTTAAAATTAACCTTTCATTTGGGGAATTATTTATGAAATTTGACATTAAGGGGAATCAGTTTACAAAAGACGGTGTGCCCGTTAAGCTTATTTCAGGGGCGGTACATTATTTTCGTAATATGCCCGATGCTTGGCGGGATATTTTCAAGAAAATGAAGGCGCTCGGCTGTAACTGTATGGAGACCTACTGTGCTTGGAATATGCACGAAAAACGCCCCGGAGTTTTTGATTTTTCCGGCAACCTGAATATTGCCGAGTTTATAAAAATTGCCGGCGAAGAGGGACTTATGGTGATCGTGCGTCCTGGGCCGTATATTTGTGCAGAGTGGGAGTTTGGCGGACTGCCGTGGTGGATACAGACTAACCCCAATATGGAAATTCGCTGTTCAAACCAAGACTACATACAGTACTTTGATCGGTATCTTGATAAAATGTTTGAGCAAATCCGACCTCTGCTTTGCACTAACGGCGGACCTGTTATTATGCTGCAATGTGAAAATGAATACGGTTATTACGGTGACGATAAAGAATATCTTGCGTTTTTGCGAAACAGTTATATAAATAAAGGTATTGATGTGCCTCTCTTTACATCGGACGGAACAAGCAAGGAAAATTTGCTTGACGGGAGCACTGAGGGTTGTTTACCTACGCTTAATTTCGGAAGCCGTGTTGAAGAAAACTTCAAGGCGTTTAATACGCTTTTCCCTGATAAGCCAAAGATGTGTATGGAAATGTGGGACGGTTGGTTTGACGCGTGGGGCGATGAAAAGCACCATACCACTTCGGCAGAGGATTACGCAAAGGTAGTAGATGATATGCTGAAAATCGGCAGTCTTAATATGTATATGTTTATAGGCGGCACAAACTTTGGCTTTACCTCAGGTGCAAACCACTATGAAACCTTTGCTCCAGACGTTACAAGCTATGACTATGACGCAATGCTTACCGAGTGCGGCGATATTACACCGAAATATCGCGCGGTGCGTGAGGTGATACAAAAATACACAGCCGAGCCTCTGCCCGAAATCCCCGCTAACAGGAAAAAGAAGTCCTACGGTAAATTCACACTCACAGAAAAGGCGGGTATTTTTGCAAACCTTGAAAATTTGTCTTCTAAAGTACATTCCGATGTGCCGAGGTGTATGGAAGATTACGGTATAGGTTACGGCTATATCGCTTATCAAACGGTTTTAAACCGTGATTACAGCGGTGCCACATTAAGCATTGAATCTTTAGGCGATAGGGCGCAAATTTATATAAACAACACTCTTTCGGGAATTGTTTATATAAACGATTCGTTGCAAATCACCATAAACGCTCATAAAGGCGACGTTTTGACAGTTCTTTGCGAGAATATGGGCAGAGCGAATTTCGGTACTAAAATGATGCGCAAAAAGGGAATAGCAGGAAGATGTCTTTTAAACGGTAGAATTCATTTCAACTGGACAGTTTATCCGCTCCCTATGGACAATCTTGACAATCTAAAATTTTCTGATAGCGATTTTTCGGAAAGCTCTGCATTTTACAGGGGGTATATGGATATAGACGAGCCTTGCGATACCTTTTTAAAGCTTGATAATTTCAAAAAAGGCTTTGTAACAGTTAACGGCTTCAATATCGGCAGATACTGGGAAATAGGGCCGCAGAAAACACTTTATGTTCCACGCTCGCTCCTTAAAAGCGGACGAAATGATTTTATTGTTTTCGAGTCTGACGGTCTTAAAGGTGAACCGATAGCAGAGCTTACCGACAAACACGAGCTTGGATGATTTTTTTGTAAAAATATATCTAAATGGCAATCATACCTGGTGTATCATAACAGTGAAAGGAGCGGGAAGATGCCGGATAAGTTTATTGTACATTCCGATTAAAACCCCACAGGCGACCAGCCCGAGGCGATCAAAAAGCTGGTCAAGGGTCTTGAAAGCGGTCAGAAAGAACAGGTTTTGCTGGGCGTTACCGGTTCGGGTAAAACCTTTACCATGGCCAACATCATCGCCAATGTTAACCGACCGACGCTTGTCCTTGCTCACAACAAAACCCTCGCCGCACAGCTTTGCAGTGAGTTCCTCGAATTCTTTCCCGAAAATGCGGTGGAGTATTTTGTATCCTAACACAAGATTTGCCATAAAAGCTGTGACAAAATGCTGTTTTTAGGGGCTTTTTAACACAGGATAACACGTAATAACACCATATAAACCAAATAACTTTTTGACCTGAATTTGTACATTTTAATGTTAAAGAAGGAATTTAATATGGATTTAAAAAGTATTAGCAGTAAATTTTATCCTGCATACACATGGTATTGGAACAATACCATTACCCGTGAAGGCATTGACAGACAAATAGATGAAATGGTCCAAAACGGCATCCGTGCCTTTTATGTAGTAGGAGAGCCTGACAACTGGTTTCCAAATGGACGTGCAACTCATCTTTCACCTAAATACCTTTCGGATGAATATATAGATTTACTATTCTATGCTTTCCGGAAGGCAA
>JAEDEG010000170.1 GCA_016293435.1 Clostridia bacterium | reverse complement strand
CGAAGGCAGGATCATTGACGTATTCTCCTTGGGAACCGGCCTTCCGGCTGGTGAAACCTCTTAGAAAGTCTGTCAGTCCATTTGGTGGTGATTTATGTTTTGGCTGGTTGGGAAGCCTCAGGCTATACCTGTATAAACCGCTAGGTTGCGTATCCACCTTTTGGAAATGGATACCTGCCAGAAAGGATATTACTATGCACTATCAAAAAGTACTCAAGATGCTCGAAAGCATCCCTTACCTCTCAGTCGGGCTTGATGTCGGCGCAGATTTCACCTGGATGTCCATCATGCTCCCCAATGGCATTCTCACCGGAAAACCATTTAAGATCATTCACTCTGATCCACAGTCCCGTGAGCTTGCCGTCACAAAAATAAAGGAAGCCCAAGAGATGTATTCTCTCGAAAGCCGTTGCTTCCTTGAGTCCACCGGGATCTACCACATCCCACTCCTGTGCTTCCTTCGTGATAAGGGTTTTGACTGCTCCGTCATTAATCCTATCATTACTAAGAATAGCACAAATATGAACGTTAGGAAACTGCATAATGATAAATTTGATTCAAAAAAAGCTGCTAAAGTCGGTCAGGATACCTCCCTTAAGACTTCCATTGTCCCGGATGACGCAATCATTGACCTGCGCAATCTCGTGCGTGACTACTATTATTTCAAGGATCTGCAATCTGCCATTGTATTGAAGCTTAATGCGGAACTCAAAGTGTCCTTCCCCGCATACCTGAATGTGTTCAGCAAAATCACAACACAGACATCCTTAAAGCTTCTGGAAGCTTATCCCCTTGCCGGGGACATGCTTGCCGCCCCAAAAGACGAGATTGTGGAAACCATCCGCAGCACGGCACGCTTTGGGGAAAAGTATGCCCTTGCCAAATATGATGCTATATGCACCGCTGCAAAGGATGCCGCTGTTTTCGGACGTGCACTTCCCAGCAATTCGCTCCGTATCCGCATGTATATTAAAATCTACCGGGAATACCAGGCTCATCTGGACAGCATACTTGAAGAACTGCATAAGGCTGTGGATAAGCTGGAAGGAACTCCAGACTATGACCGTATCTCCCTTATCCAATCCCTGCACGGAGTCGGCTTTTTAAGTGCCGTTGTCCTGATTGCGGAAATGGGCTCTTTTGACCTGTTCTCTTCCCCTAAGAAGCTCTATGCTTACTTTGGGCTTGATCCCGGTGTAAATGATTCCGGCAAGTTCAAGGGAGACAGAGTCCACATGTCCAAGCGGGGTTCCAGTCTTGCCAGACGTATCCTGCATATGATAGCCATTAACAACCTGAAAATGGACAAAGGAACCAAAACACCTATAAACCCGGTCATTTATGATTATTACATGCGTAAATGTGCAAACAAGAAAAAGATTGTTGCTGTTGGAGCAGTTATGCATAAAATCTGCAACATCATTTTCGCTATGCTCAGGGATAATAAGCCTTTTGAGCTCATTACACCGAAAGAACACTGTGAACGTTACGAAACAGAACACCCAGGATCTGTGAACACCGCTGCCTGATGGAGATTTGAATCAAATTTTAAAAATCCCATAGCAATGGGTTTATTAAAGTTACCCTTTTTACATCAACTGCTTAAAAAATTTTTATTAACATTTTTCATTTTACCTATTGACATTTCTTAGCTGGACTTATTACTGTCTTGAATTCTGATAACATTGTTGTCTGTGATTTGCTTGTGCTTGACATAAATATTTGTCCTCACTGTACATAATCTGTGTTTGAAATTTGTTTTTGGTATAGTTATATATTCTTCATTTGATAAATATGAGACGATAATTTTTTGTGATGAGTAGTTAGAGGTGATTTGAAAAAATTATGAAATTTTATGGGACTTCGGTGAGAGAGTAGTTTTGAATATGAAAAAATGGTTAGGAAGTATTGATTTTACTATGATCTGTGGATGGTTTGGGATGTGATTGAGGTGATTATTTTTATGATTTGGTATTGGTGAAATGAATGATTTTTGACGATGTTCGGTAAAGGTTGGGTTTTCAAGGGTTTAACGGGATTTTGGGTGTGAGATTGAGTAAAAATAAATTGTCTGAATATTTGTTATGTATTGTGGTTAGTGAGTTTTATCGAAGTCGTTATCGAAGTGGGATTGTGGGTGGAAAAGTGAATTGTGTGAGAATTTGGTACAATTTAGATGGGATTTTTAAGTTAGTTTGTGAGTGGAACACATCCCCACCCTGGGTAAAAAACACCGATGAAAGATAATGTAAATATACCCCGGTCTGGCTATAATTGGAATTATGGCACAAAAAAAGCCCTATTTCATCAATAGAGCTAAGTTGCAAAAATGCGGTATTCATAACTTTTCTATGATTTGAATATAGGATACATGCTGATATATGTTTTCATTTCAGATAAGATATACTATTAAAAAATCATATAACCTAAAAATATTTTGTGATACCTAAAAAGGTTTGTTCGATAATGCACGCAAAAAGCACGCAATGCACGCAAAAGCACGCAAGTAAAAATATCATACCAAAAAATACACATATATACAAAAATATTTAGATAGCCTAAAAATAATTTAGGATAATGTCCGTTGTACAAAAATCATACAAATGTATTTCATACACGGGCAAAAACTCACATAACATGATCACAATCTGGACACCTATCAGCCACAAAAATCCCTTCCTATATAAGCAAAAATCAAGCCGCCTAATCCTGGTTGTTTTCCGTAATATCAATCATAAAGTCACATCCAATCGCATCACATAATTGCAATATGATTTTAAGACTAGGGTTTTCTGTTTTCCCGCCTAACAAATTACTTACAGTCCCCTTGCTCCATCCCGTAGCATTGCATATATCCTTTTGAGTTACATCATTATCGATCATTCTATGCTTAATCAATTTCATTATTTCGTTTACATCACCTGTATATTTCATTCAATCATACCTCATTTTCTTTAAAGTCTTTCATTGTACCATATTCAAATTGGTTTTGCAATAACAAAACTTATATTTCTTTAATAAAATTATATCACAAAAAAACAAAACTTATTTGCAAATAAGTATTGACAAAACAAAACAAGTTGTGATATAGTAAGACCATCAGATGAGGGACAACCTAAACGGCGACGACAACTTACTGATAAATTCCCTTTTACAAGGGGCTGACGTCTAGCACGCAATACGCCGAGCAAGCGAAAAGTCAGTGCGGTATATCCGCTAACAAGGTCAATAAAAGTCGGGGCTTCAGTTTTTAAATGTTTCTGAATGATGAACAAAAAACATTAATTGAAAGTCAAGTCAAAATGACTATAAAAAAGACTGTGATATTCAAGTGGGGCTTGCCTCTGGGGATGTGGCAAGGGTAAAAAATAGCAACGTCAATTAGTCTATTTCATTGAATACTTCCCAGCGTTTACAACGTGATAGTAAATGGCTTTCCTGATTTCAGATAGAAATAGTAAATCAGACATGGCTCAAGAGTAGCAATGCCATATAAAACAATTGTGCTACCATTGGGAGCTTGTATACCTCCCTATAAAAACAGATTATACACGGTATGAAAACAACCGTAAAAGTTAAATGCTGGAATAGTCAGGCGGTGTGAAAAGCTGAAGCAAGTACAGTAAACACTAACCAGGATAAAAATAAAAACCGCTAGCGTGTCCGTAAAGCGCACTTGCAAAGAATATCATTCTTTAAAAAGCTTGAAAGCAAGTTGAAACGGCGTCATTCGTAGTAATACGACAGGAGATAATAAAGCATTACATAGCAACCCGTAAACATCACATCTTATTTTATAAGATACATAACCATCAACCAATAAGTCCTAAACGGCACACACTGATCATTGACAACTGCATGACTAACACTTGATATACTCTTTCCTTTGCAGGGTGAGCGAAACGCAATACCGAAAAACGCAGGAGTTATCGGATTGTAGGAATGGCAAGTGGTAAAAATAGCAACCGGCAGCAAGAAGTCGGGTATAAAATCAGATAATAATAGAACGGTATTACATATAAATAGTCAACACGATTCTCGGATCAGGCAACGATAATTGAAAGCAATCTAAGACTATAAAAAGAAATGAATCCTGAAGGTGTAACGAGATATCGTTTCTGTATCATGCAAAGCACCTAGCGAATGAAATACGGAAATAAAAAATTGAGTCAAAGCAACTTAAAAAATAAAGTGATATTCAAACAATTTTACAAAGTAATTTTTCAGACTGTTTTTATACAATCAATATAAAACAGTCTTATTTTTGTTTTACATAAGATGCAAGGCATAGCTGATAAGCAAAGTAATCATCTTTTTGGGCAAAAGCGTAAGACCCGTGGCAGTGAGTAGTAGAAAAGAGATTACTTCTAATATTGGCACAAATGGCTTGCATAAATGAAAACAAAAAAGAGAATACATAACAGGAGGTACAAACAATGTTAATTCATTTTATCCCATCAACAAAAACATACGGAAAAGTTGCTATTGAAATGGCGCAACCGATTAAAGAAATCGAAACCGCAAATCAGTTAATCGAATGTATCCGTGATGGATATATACCAACTTTATC
>JAEDEG010000169.1 GCA_016293435.1 Clostridia bacterium | reverse complement strand
TGGGAGTTCAATCTCCCACTGAAAACGTTGAATGACGCGGCTTTGCCGCTTATTTAATTTACAGGAGGATAAAATGGACAAACTTGTTAAATTTGCAATTATAGGCTGCGGAAGAATTTCCCCAAACCATCTTGATGCCATAAAAAATGCGCCTCATGCAACACTTGTTGCCGCATGTGATATAGATGAGCAAAAGGCAAAAGCTGTTGCCGATGAATACGGCTGCAGCTGCTATACGGATATTGAACAAATGATTTCTTGTGAAGAAATAGATGTGTGCTGCATACTCACCCCCAGCGGATACCACGCTGAACACGGATGTATGGTAGCGTCTCACGGTATAAATGTTTTTTGCGAAAAACCCATTGATGTTACCAAAGAAAAAGCAGATATGTTGATTAAGTGCTGCGAAGAAAATAACGTAAAGCTTGGCTGTGTATTCCAGCGCAGAGCCTATGACGCGGCCATCAAAACCAAAGAAGCTATCGAAAAAGGCTGGCTTGGCACGGTAACTTTGGCAGATGCTTATCTCAAATACTACCGCGACGCTGAATACTATAAGAGTGCTGCGTGGCGCGGCACACTTGAGCTTGACGGCGGAGCTTTGATGAATCAGTCAATTCACGGCATAGATTTGATAAACTGGATGATGGGCGGTATAGAATCTGTAGATGCCAAATGTAAAACAATTGTATGGGATATAGAAGCCGAAGATACTTCTGTAATCAGAGTAAATTATAAAAACGGCGCCATTGGAGTGATAGAAGGTGCCACCACAGCTTATCCCGGTCTCGAAACCCTGTTTTCATTCCACGGCTCAAAAGGCAGTATAATATTTGGCGATAAGGGCTTTTATTTGTGGGATCTTGAAGATAAATCCATTCCCGTTCCCGAGGTTACCAATTCCATGGGCGGTGTAAACTGTGGCTATAACGAAACCAACTACGGTCACACCTACCTTATAGAGGATATGGCAATGGCTGTACTTGAAGACAGACCGCCCCTGATTGACGGACGCGAGGCAAAAAAAGCCGTAGATATCATTCTTGCGGCATACAAATCGTCACAAATCGGCGGAGAAGTAAGCGTATAAATAATTGCCTTAATTATGAAAAATATAACTAAATTAAGATGTCCTCCGCCTCTATAGGCGGCGGGTGACATTTAATTTTTTCAGTGGGAGCTCAATCTCCCACTGAAAACGTTGAATGACGCGGCTTTGCCGCTTATTGAATTTTACATTGTTTTAACTTGACAATTCTGCACAAAATAACGTATAATTAATCTGATACTATACGAAAGGAACAGTGCTATGAAAATTGCTTTAATTGCACATGACAAAAAAAAGTCAGAAATTATTGAACTTGCAAAAAAATATAAAGATATTCTCGAAATGCATGAGCTTTATGCCACAGGTACCACCGGAACAATGATTATGGGTGAAACAAAGCTCGATATCTACCGTTTAAAAAGCGGCCCTCTCGGAGGCGATCAGCAAATAGGTGCAATGCTTGCAAACGGCGAGCTCGATCTCATCATTTTTTTGCGCGATCCCCTCACTGCTCAGCCTCATGAGCCGGACGTGTCTGCTCTGCTCAGACTTTGTGATGTTCAGAAAATACCTCTTGCTACCAACGAAAGCAGTGCGACCATTATGCTTGAGGCACTCAAAAACAAAACTTTTGTAATTGCGCAATAAGGCAAAAAGCATCCCTCGAAGTTTGGAATGTTATTTACTCGAAAGTATCAAAGGGAATATACGCAATATAACTAAATTAAGATGTCCCCCGCCTCTATAGGCGGCGGGTGACATTTAATTTTTTCAGTGGGAGTTCAATCTCCCACTGAAAACGTTGAATGACGCGGCTTTGCCGCTTATTGAACGTTTTATTCACAAAAATCACATTCCGACACAATACCGCAGGCAAATAACGCAAATTTTGTCGGAAATCAAGAACATTATATCACCCTGCTGCTTCAAAGTCAACCAACACCAAACAAATTTATTCGCTATTGTAGTAATTATAACTAAATTAAGATGTCCCCCACCTCTATAGGCGGCGGGTGACATCTTAATTTTTTCAGTGGGAGTTCAATCTCCCACTGAAAACGTTGAATGACGCGGCTTTGCCGCTTATTGAATAATTACCGATCTGTGGCTGTAATTTACAAAAAACAGATTCTAAAAACTTGCTGTTTCGAATTAATTTGACGCTTAAGCTTGCAATATAATCCCTCAAATGATATAATAAAATCAGAAAATTATACGATTGGTGATTTTTTATGAAGCATATAAGAAGATTAATATATATAATTCTTATTGTGGCTACAGCCGTTTCGGCTGCTGTTTTGTCTCTGAACATATATGTAAAAAGCAAAGCCTCTTCCCACATTGCAGCACCCAACGACATAGATTCAAAAGAGCAGTATGACTGCATTTTGGTGCTCGGATGCGGAGTATATCCCGACGGCACACCAAGCCCCATGCTTTCCGACAGACTCAGGCAGGCGATTGAGCTATACAAAGCCGGTGCCGCACCAAAAATTATAATGAGCGGTGATCACGGCAAAAAAAGCTATGACGAGGTCAACATCATGAGAAACTATGCAATAGAACGTGGAGTTCCCAAAGAAGACATATTTATGGATCATGCCGGTTTTTCGACATATGAGAGCATGTATCGAGCCAAAGAAATTTTTTGTGTAAAAAGCATGATTACGGTAACTCAAAAGTATCATCTCTACAGAGCGCTGTATATAGCAGAAAGTCTCGGCATAAGCGCATTGGGTGTTGCGTCTAACTACAGACCCTACGCAAGGCAGAGCCTGCGCGAAATAAGGGAAGCTGCGGCAATATGCAAGGATTTTGCATTGTGCATTATTAAGCCTGAGCCAACCTTTTTGGGCGAGGCAATCCCTGTAAGCGGTGACGGAAATGCAACGGCAGACTAAAATTATTGTAACAAAACACAGACAGATGATAAACTATTTATTTACGGGAGACTTGTCAATATGATTAATGTAGACAGTGCACTTAAAAGCTTAAAAGAAAAAGACTGTTATCTTGAACCGTACCTGGACGAGGTACATATGCATATTGACCGTTTTAACAGCGTTCATTATTCACTTGCAAAGGATGGCTCACTGTCTGACATTGCCAACGGATATATGTATTTCGGCTTTCATCGCACAAAAGACGGATGGGTATTTCGTGAATGGCTACCGGGAGCGGAAAGCGTATGGCTGTATGGCGATTTCAACCGTTGGGAAAGATATTCTCACCCACTCTCAAACGTTGGCGACGGTATATGGGAAATACGCCTTAGCGGCAAAGACGCACTAAAGCACGGTCAATATATTAAGCTCATTGTCGGCAGACAGGGGCAGACCTTTGAACGTCTGCCCGCATATATCAGACGCACCGAAATGGACCCGATAACTCACAAGCTATGCGGCCGGGTCTGGATGCCGGACAAGCCCTTTAAGTGGACAGACGGCAGCTGGTACCGCAAAAAAAAGCACAAATTCCCGCTTATATACGAAGCACACATCGGCATGGCTCAGGAGTACGACGGCATTGGTACATACAAAGAATTTGCCGACACAACCTTAAGCTGGATAAAGCACATGGGCTACAATACCATTCAGCTCATGGCAATTCAGGAGCACCCATATTACGCCTCATTTGGTTATCAGGTTACCAATTTTTTTGCACCGTCTCACCGCTACGGTACACCCGAAGAGCTAAAAGACCTTATAAACAAAGCTCACAAAGCCGGCATAGCCGTAATTTTGGATTTGGTGCACAGCCATTCGTGCCCCAATGTGGAAGAAGGACTGAATCTGCAGGACGGAACCGACACTCAGTATTTTTTGCCCGGAGAGCGCGGCTGGCATTCAGCTTGGAAAACAAAATGCTTTGACTATGCAAAGCACGAGGTATTGCATTTTCTTCTATCAAACCTCAAATACTGGCAGGAGGAATTTCACTTCGACGGATTCCGTTTTGACGGTGTGACCTCAATGCTATATGAAGACCATGGAATCGGAACATCATTTACCGACTACAGACAGTATTATTCACTCAACACAAACGTTGATGCACGAATATATCTGATGCTGGCAAACGAGCTTATTCACGAAAACAATCCAAATGCAATAACCATAGCAGAGGATATGAGCGGTATGCCGGGCATGTGTCTGATGCAAAGCTGCGGCGGCTTCGGCTTTGACTACCGTCTTGCCATGGGAGTGCCCGATATGTGGATAAAGCTTATCAAGGAGCAGCGCATGGAAGACTGGGACGTGATGTATATGTGGAATGAGCTCTCGGGAGGAAGGCCGGGTGAAATGTCTATAGGCTACTGCGAATCTCACGACCAGGCTCTTGTGGGCGACAAAACCATAATGTTTCGTCTTGCCGATGCTGAAATGTATATCGGAATGGCAAAGGAATATCACTCTCCCACCATAGATACCGCCATCGATATGCATAAGATGATAAGATTTATTACCATGGCTCTTGCAGGTGACGGTTATCTCAACTTTATGGGCAACGAGTTCGGTCATCCTGAATGGATAGATTTTCCCCGCGAGGGCAACGGATGGAGCTATCATTATGCAAGGCG
>JAEDEG010000168.1 GCA_016293435.1 Clostridia bacterium | reverse complement strand
TATTGAATATTAATTTTTTTGCGTTCTATTCTGCCCCAATTAAGCTTTTTCTTTTTATATCCTACAAACGCTGTCGCCCGCACAAACGCCAGTACAAAACGCAGTACGGATATTTCAAAAAAGCAGAGAAGAATAGCTTTACCGACATCGCCCGCGGAAATTTCCAAATCTATGGTTTGAGTGCGTGCAAAAAATGCGGTCAAGGTCAAAATGCAACCGAATATCGCATAGATAAGGAAAAACAGCAGCATAAACGGAACATTAATAAGGTCTACCATAAATGCGGCGATCATTGAGGCGACTCCGAATATTTCAATAAACGGAGAAAGCAGCTCGTAAATCAAAAAATAGAAATACGAAATTATGCTCACTGCTCCGAATTTGGGGTTAAACAGCATGATTTTGTGCTTCCACATACTTTGAAAAAGTCCCAAATGC
Organism: Clostridia bacterium; assembly: GCA_016293435.1. Lineage (GTDB taxonomy): Bacteria > Bacillota > Clostridia > UMGS1810 > UMGS1810 > RGIG1828. The sequence continues at coordinate 4,256 of JAEDEG010000168.1, read as the reverse complement.
CAGCGTTTTCTTTGCTTGCATAGGTCACGCAGACGTTCAGGCGCTTGCGACCAACATATTGCGTCGGTAGCATATTTAATGTAATACGGAATATCATTTAAAACGCAGTATTCGTGCAGTTTAACTACAAGCTCCATATCCTCTCCCATTGTTGAGTGGTCATATCCGCCCGCCGCAATCACAGTATCCTTTTTGAAAAGACCGAAGGCTCCGGAAATTATAAGCGAACCGTTGAATTTATCAAATAAAATTCTTGAAGCTAAAAATGAACGATCGTATTCAAGAACCTGCATACATGCAAGAATATTGTCCGGCAATTTATATTTCTTCACCCGTCCTCTTTCCAGCTCCGCGCCGTTACAGGGACGGACAACGCCGCCCACCGCCACAACATTTTCGTTTTCAAGCAAAGGGCGTACTATTTTGCTTAATGAATCGTGCTGAAGAACCGAATCGGCATCCATACAAATAAAATAGGGATAACGGCAAGCATTAATGCCCATATTAAGTGAGTCAGCTTTTCCACCGTTCTTTTTGCGTATCAATGTAAGAGGAACCTTTTGCTCAGCAGTTTCATAAACAAACTCTTCGGACTGACATTGGATTTTCCTTTGTATAGGCCGCCGTATCGGCTGCATATTAAACGCTTCTATAAGTTTTTGAGATGTCGTGTCCTTTGAACCGTCGTCCACGACAATAATTTCATATAGGTTATAGTCAAGTGCGAGAAGAGATTTTACCGTTTCTACAACCGTAACCTCCTCATTGTATGCGGGAACGATAATGCTTACGGGAATGAAATAATCCTGCAATAATGTGTTTTTCAGTTTTTCCTGCTGCTTTTTTTTGTAAAGCTCCGACGAGCCGGTCACCACCGCAAAGAACAAAAATGAGGAATAGCCTATCATATAAATAATGAAAAAGATATTTATGCCGTCCAATACAGATTTAATTATTCCAAATAACTGGTCATTCATCATATTGCGGAAGTCTCCTTTTCTTTCATTTTCTTTTGGTCTAAGCGATAACGCATAATTTCTCCCGCATATCGGTCCTCACCATCAAAAATATCTATCAGAGCAGTATAGTCAAGCCCCATTGCATCCAAACTTAGAGACGCATTATACCGTACATACCAGTTTCTGCTATGCAGTAAATTTTTCAGCACTTCTTCGGTTTTTTCGCACGGATAGGCGGCAAGCGCGGTCGCGGTAATCGCCGTGTATTCCCAATGGATTCCGTCGGAAGCCTCTGCATAATCCAGAAGATACGGATAAGCAGGTTCGTAATGATATTTACCTAAATAGCGTATACAGCTGTAAGCTACTTCATCGGTACAATTTTTGGATATTAAAAGGCGTAAAATCCGCTCCGTGTGTTCACTCGAGGAAAATCGGAAATAATCCAAAATCGAAACTTGCATTTTTTCGGAAAAAGAGTAAAAATCATTCCACAGCATGTCGGAAAGTTTTTTGCTGTTTCCGGAAAAATCCAAAAGTCCATCCGAAATAAGTTTGGAATGATGATAATAATCACATTCATCTAAAATATGAAGTGCCTTAATTATGCTTGCCGCATCGCCTATAACATTAAGCGCCTGCATTGCGTTTTGCCTGCAATAAAGGGAAGGCTCATGAACAAGCGTAAGCATTGTATCGGTTATAATACTAATGTTTTGCCCACTGCAAATTCTGTATTTTCTAATTATGTAAGGAAAGTATGCTGCCTGCAGCGCATTCTTTTTGAGGTATTCAACACTTAAATAAACAAACACAGGCGAAAGAGCCTCAATATATTTCCTTATTTTTTCCGGGCTTTCGGGGTAAAGTTCCTCAAGCGTTTTGTCAAAAGCCATAAGATTGCTAATTCTACGAAGCTTTTTTATAAGAAATTTTTTATGCTGTTCTAAAGCCCCGTTATTCTCGATACAACGCATTATTTCGTATGCAAAATCAATTTTGCAGGAATCTATTTTTTTGTCTTTATAGCGGGCTACAAAAATGTAGGCGATATTAAAGGCAATCATAGACGCGCAAACGGTAAGATATGCATATATTAATATTTCTACTTTCATTTTGCATCACCCCATACACTTTGCAGGCAATAATAAGAAGATTTAAGCCGCTCGTGGTAGGTCACCTTGTTGCCCCATCCCTTGAGAGGAAATCTGCTAAGAGTTATTCTGCCATTTTCATTGCCACAAGATAAGCCCACAAACATTTCATCTATTTTAATGTATTCTATGCCGTAATTGTCGTCATAGTAATCGTCATGTACGGTCATTCGTGACGGATCGGAAAAATTGAGCAGCTGCCATGGAAGCTTTATTTCAATATAATCTCCGCTACAGATAAAATCGGCAAGAGAATTAAAATCCACACTTTTTGGATTGGCGTTTCCGTAGGTGAGCTTGCCGGTTTCAAAGACCTCGGCGGTTGCGTTATTATCGTTGTAAAGCAGCGGTGTCGCCGTTTGCAGTATCATATCTACATTAACGAATTTCGGCGAATCAATATCGGGTATATTTCCCTTAACATAGGTATCAAAGCCGTAAACGTTTTGCGAATAGGTTGAACGCAAAGCCTCGTACCTTTCTTGAACCTGAACGCGGCTGTTATCTCTTCCGTTTAAAACAATGATAAAATCCACCGCCTTATCAAAAAGCAGATTATAATTTTCACAGTAGCTGCTGCCGCTTTTCGGGGTGGTATCAATAGGGATATAAAGGGTTTCGTTTTCAAAATCCAAATTCTTTTTATGAACTAAAAAATAGATGAATTTTTCATCGTATTTTACCGATATACTGTTTTCCCCATTATCTGAAACCACGTCCTCCTTTGTCCATTCCGAAATGTCCCCATCCGCATAGCAGACGGATTTTTCTGTGCCGGGGTCAAAGGAAAGCAGACCGAAATACTGCTCGTTGGTCTGATAATCCGACCAATAGGGAGTGCGTTTTAAATTGATGGCGTACATTGTGTTCCATGTTCTCTTAAACCATTCGTCCTGCCAGGAAAACACGCAGCAGCCCGCGCAGCCTGTGCTTTTTATATCGTTATAGCAGTCTATAAGCGCCTGACCCTGCTCGCTTTCCGACATATTGCCCTGATTTCTTCCCGTGTTATAGTCCTTTTGCGCCATACCTCTTCCGGTAGATACGCCAAATTCCGAAATAATGACCGGCATAGTGTGATGCGCTGTTAAAAGCGAAAGGTAAGCTTTATATGTATTAAACTCGCCATTTTCTGTTACAAACGGTGATAAATCTGTTATCCCGAAATCACTCAAATTATCGGTATAATTAAGATAATCGGGATAGTAAGGATAAACATGGTATGATGCAAACTGACCCGACAAATAATTTTCGGTTGTTTTGATATGCTCAACATCAACCTTAGAGCACTTCATAAAATAGTTTGCCACTTTTTCCGGGTAATCGAAGGGATCGGTTGTAGGCCAGTTTGAAAAGGCAACAAGGCGCTGTTGCTTATATCTTTTGGATTCGTATTCAATCACCTTATCACCTACGCGCGCCAGCATTACTTCAAACGGTGTCGCGTCCTCTGAGGTGTACATATATTTTCCCTTATAGCTGTTGTATTTATCGTTCTTGTTGTATTTTTCATCGGTGTAAACTACGGTAACATCTTCCCATTCTACGCCTAAAATGTACCCTATAACCCATTTTGAAATATCTTTATTATACGTTCCCGAGCCTGCGGAATCCATTCTTCCGAGTGAAATTTTTTTATTGCCATGCAAAACATCGACTACCGTTTTGGAGTCCTTAAGAAAGGCGTCGTAAAAGTCCTTGTCGTATGCGTCGCGGTGTGAGTTTTGTATGTAGTCATTGACCCAAACGCCATGTATAAGCCATAGGGGATTATCGTTATCATTATTGTATTCGTAAAACGCATTGTAAAAGGTATCGTTCTGCACAGTGTAAATACGCAGAGTATTAGCGCCCATTTCCTGTATCTGTTTGAACCAACGCAAATAGGTTTCCTTATCTATTGCAAAATCCGTCGACCACTCGCTGGGAATGCCCGAGCCCATATTTACGCCCTTGATTTCAAACCTTTCAAACCCTGAGCCCCTGTTGAGATAGATGCTGTCGCTGTCTGTTTTTACAAAGGTTGTGACAGGCTCGTTGGGTGACAAATCGATATAAAAGCCTAATCGGTAATAAGCATTGTCTGCCGCTATGCACAATACAACGATTATACAAACTGTAATAATAAATTTCTTCATTACCT
>JAEDEG010000167.1 GCA_016293435.1 Clostridia bacterium | reverse complement strand
CCGAAAACGGAAGGTTTACAAGTATTGCACCGAAGCCCATAGGTAACAACAGCGAAGGCTCAAATTCTTTCTTTATTGCAAGATAAATCAAGAATATCCCCACAATATACATAACAACCTGCTGCCATGTTAAAGCAATAAATCCATCCAATAAAAAGCTCATATCACACCACCTATTGAATTTACAATTTCAAATACTTACTTATCCCACTATAAATAATATAGCATATAAACGGTTAAGATGCGCTTAAGATGCTTTTTTTTCAAAAAAAAAGCGAATTTCGCATGTTTCTGCGAAATCCGCATATACTTATATTTATATATGTTTTTCTATCCATTCTGTAAGACGATAAACGCTTTCCTTGCTTCCGCAGAGGAACAAAACATCGTCTGAGCGAAAAACATAATCGGGTTTTATGTGGTCAATTACATTGCCTTTGTTTTCAATTGCAATTATATTCAGCCCGAAATGATAACGAAGATTTACATCAAGTACAGTCTTGCCGACAATACATTCGGGAATATTCAATTTTGATATGTTTATCTTTTCGCTGAGCTGAATAAAATCAAGCACTCTCGAGGTTTCAAGACGGCTTGCAAGACGAATTGCCATGTCCTTTTCGGGATAAACAACCTCTGCTCCGAGTTTTTCGAGTATCTGGCCGTGTTCTGCATTTTTTGCCTTGGCAATAACCTTTGGTATATTCATACTCACAAGATTAAGAGCTGTAAGAATAGATATATCAATATGCTCACCTATACAAACTATTGCAACATCACAGTTTTGTATTCCTGTTTCCAAAAGCGTCTTTTTTTCGAGATTGTGCACCACAAAGACGTTGTCTGTGTACTCACGCATCTCGCGAAGCTTTTCTTCATCCCTATCTATAACAAGCAACTCCGCACCCGACTCTGCAAGAGCCAGGGCAAGCGCATTGCCAAATCTTCCGAGACCGACAATTCCGTATGTGATTTTATCCTGTTTGATTTTCTTGTTAAACATATTTTCCTCCCACAGACGGCATCAGAATCCGCCTAACCAATCGTTATATTTCCTTCAATGTAGCCGACACGCTCACCCTTGGAAAAATGCCACAGAGTAGCTATTGTAAGCGGTCCCAAACGACCGATATACATTATAATAATAGACAACAGCTTGCTTCCTACGCCAAGGCCGGGGGTGATACCTGTTGAAAGACCAACTGTAGCAAGGGCACTTGTTACTTCAAAGACAATATCCATAATACCAAGATGCGGTTCGAGTATACATACTATATATGTTCCGCACACCACAACACTTAGAGCCAGCAAAGTGATAACTGCGGCTTTTTTGAAGGCTTCCTTCGGAACTGCATATCTGAACGCTTTTTCCGTGCGGTTTGTTGCAGATGATTTAATCCCCTGCAAAAGAACAAAGAATGTGCTTGTTTTGATACCGCCGCCGGTAGAGCCCGGCGATGCACCGATAAACATCAAAAACGTAAGCGCTAAAAGCCCGGCCTGTGAAAAGCTGCTCAAGGGATATACGGTAAAGCCTGCCGTTCTTGCTGATACACTGAGGAAGAATGCTCCAAGCCATGTAATATCCTCGGTGCATTTTAGCAGCACTGTTCCCGCTGCAATTAGAACCACGCTTACAAAAATCACAACCTTTGCGTGCATAGAAAGCTTTTTCCATCTAAATCTTTTTTTCCATAATTCACTGATAACCAAAAAGCCTATACCGCCAAAAAAGATTAGAAAACAGGTTACAAGGCTGAGCAAAACGTTATCACCATATGGAATTAAGCTCTGAAAATTGCCGAGAATATCAAAGCCTGAGTTATTAAAGGTTGCAATCGAATGAAAAAAGCTGATTCTCCAAGCTTCAAAGGGCGGATAATCCTGCACAAACACTATAAAGCTTAACACAGTTCCCAAAATTTCAAAAATAACCGTTACTAAAATAATTCTATAAATAAGCTTTATAAGACCTTTGCCGGAATCCACATTCATTGATTCACGAATCAGATTTCTGCCCTTTAAGTCAATCCTTTTTCCCATAGCAAGTATAATCGATGCTCCAACTGTTGTTAAACCAAGACCGCCGAACTGTATCAGCATAGCAAGGAAAAACTGCCCAAGAGGTGTAAAGGTATCTCCGGCATCAACTACTACAAGACCTGTTACACATACCGCACTTGTTGCGGTATAAAGCGAATCTATGTATTTAAGTGAAACACCGTCTCTCACACTGCATGGGAGAACAAGAAGCACCGATCCAATCAAAATAAGCGCGGCAAAGCTTGAAGCAATGATTCGTGCCGGGGATTGCTTCTTTATAAATTTTATCATTCAATATCAAACCTCACTCGTCTATGTGTAATGAATTAGCTACAATATAGCATAGATTTTTTGACATGTCAAGGGTAGCCTGTCAATCGGTACAAGCAATGCAGAGAAACGCAGGATTATTAACCCAATATTATTTATTTTTGATGATTTTAGCAGTGTAATGTTATACTTCACAAGTCTTACAGGCTATTTTTTTGCTTTTTGATTGATGAGAATCACAACCAAAACAGCCACCGCAACAACCATAATCACCAAAGCAATGACCAGAATAAGCTCTATAGACATTGACTTTTTCACTTTTGCCGCATCCTGCATTTCCTCGATATCGGTTTCTGCAGCCTTTGCGGTTTCTGCAGCCTTTGCGGTTTCCGCAGTCTCTGCGCTCTCTATGGTTTCTGCCGTATCGGAAGTCTCGTCCCCTTGCTCTTCAACATCAGCATCGGTCTGCACTTGTGCACTTTGCTTTTCCGAAGCCTCTTTTGCAGGCTCTTCTTGTGCAGGCTCTTCTGTCGGCTGCACGGGCGGAATTGTTGTGGTTTGTTTAAGCGCAACCCAGCCGCTGTTGCCGTTGTATGAAGTATAGCCCCAATTGCCCGAAACACTGCCAATATAAAGCCGGACACCGTCGGGAATACGCTCGTCCATAACCTTGGCATAGTCTGTGCCCGGTCCATGGCGCATATTAAGCCCGCCGTCCGGCGTTGCCACATATACATAATATCCCGCATTTTTCACGTCGTATGATGCCGCATCTGCAAATGCCGCCACAACATTGAGTGACAAAATCACCAATATCATACTTATAATTAAAACTGTTTTTTTCATATAGCTTCTCCTCACTTATCAAATATCTTTATTAATTCTCCCGCCGAAAACGATATCGCATTTAGAACAAACGAAACAAAATACGGATTTCTATTGTCAAAGGTTTTAAATTTTGAAAACATAAATCCCTCTATAATGACCGCAACCACCTCCAAAACAACAATTCCCAAATCATGCCATGCTTCAAAAAACAGTGTAAGGCACAAGCTGCTCAAAACCACCGGCAGATTTGTTATTATGTTAATAAGTGTCACAGTGGCAATTTTTCTCCATGTAGCGGCTCCAAAGGCAAATGATGCTGTCAGCTCTGTGACAAAGACTATTGCCAGATTAAAAGCGAGAATTTCAAATATCCATATCATGCTTTTCCACACCTGCACCGTTATACTTCTTCAAAACAAAATAACCCACCTCAAGCAGACACAGCGAAGCCAAAACCCCGTCCATAAGAAGCAAAAGCCCAAACCATTCATTTGCGCCAAACACAACGGGAATAAAGCCCAATGCCAGTGCAAAGGTAGTAATGCCGAATGCAAAGCCGTATTTTTTGCCCGAAACACTTGCTATTGCCGCAAGCGTCAGAGGCATAGTCATGTTAAAGCAAAAAACCGCCAATATACCTGCCTGCCAATAGTCAAAGGCAAAGAAGAATGAAACAAGCGACACCGCCATAGACAATGCCGCAGTTCTGATATATCCGAATCTATCTCCCAAATAGCCCCCTACGGCCTTTCCCGAGGCAACCGCCAAGACAAACAAAAACGACAAAGCAGGCATTGATTTCCACGAAAAGTCCATAACTGTTCCAAGAAGTGAGCGTATAACCACCGTCAGCGAAAAACAGGTCACTGCGGTCAAAACCCACAGATTCGGCTTATTGTATCTGACTTTTCGTTCTCCGGATTTTAGCCCGCTCTTTTTACGCATTGCAAGCAAAAAGAGCGAAGCAATTATCGCAGCAGCCGGACACAGCCACATAATCGCATCGCTGTCTGCCCGATATGCAAGCCACACACCCAATGCACCGCTGCTGACAAAAAGTCCGGCAGGCCCTGCTTTGGGCATACTCATCTCAAGTATGTCAGAGCCGGCACCGATGTGAAAGGCACCGTTCCCAAGAGCTGCCAGAACACACGACGACCACGGCGAAATAAATGCCATAGGATATGCAATACCGGCAAGGGCACATCCGAGAGCCGCAACCGAGCGGTTACGGCCGATTACATCGGATATCATACCCATGGGCAGCTGCCCCGCAAAAGCCACAAGATTATACACAATTACAACCCACCCGCGGTTGACCATACCTACTAAAGGGCCGGTAAGAACACCGCTGATTAGAAAAATTGTTGTAAAATCAACAAGAAAATGCAATATTGTATAAATTGCCGCTGTTTCTTTTTGGCGATCCATCTTAAAATCCTCTTATGTATCATTCGTTTTCAGCATAATGTATTTCTCAAAATAAAAAGAATTATCTGTATAAGCACATTATACGCAATATAACTAAATTAAGATGTCCCCCGCCTCTATAGGCGGCGGGTGAC
>JAEDEG010000166.1 GCA_016293435.1 Clostridia bacterium | reverse complement strand
AGTTCAATCTCCCACTGAAAACGTTGAATGACGCGGCTTTGTCGCTTATTGAAATGTCTTTTTAACAAAATGAGTATCAAAGCTTTATGTAATCTAAAAAAGGAGTATAAACTATGTTTGGTAAGCAAGAAATACTCTCGCTTTTAATAAGTATACCGGGGCTTTTGCTGGCAATAACCATGCACGAATTTGCCCATGGCTGGGCGGCGTATCTCATGGGAGATACCACAGCCAAATACAGCGGCCGGCTTAGCCTTAATCCCTTGCATCACTTAGACCCCATCGGTGCACTGTGTATGCTTTTTTTCAGGTTTGGCTGGGCAAAGCCGGTTCCGATTAATCCAAATAATTTCAAAAATCATCGCCGCGGTGTGATTGTGGTAAGCATTGCAGGTCCTTTTGCAAATTTTTTGCTTGGGCTTGTAAGCTGTATCATATACTATTTGTTTGTTTTTGTTATCCATTCCGATTCATCGTGGATAGAATTTTTGTCTCAGATAGTTCTCTACAGTATTTTTATGAATGTAGGTCTTATGATATTCAACCTGATACCCGTACCGCCTCTCGACGGATCAAAAATTCTTCTTGAATTTTTGCCCTACAGAGTGAAATATCAAATTTATCAGTATGAAAGATATTTCAGCTTGATTTTGATTATATTGGTCTATGCCGGCACCATGACACCCGTGCTCTCACTTTTGCAGGGCTATGTGATTACATTTTATGAGTTTGTTGCTCGCAATTTAATTTTCCTTTTTATATAACTAAATTAAGATGTCCCCCGCCTCTATAGGCGGCGGGTGACATTTAATTTTTTCAGTGGGAGTTCAATCTCCCACTGAAAACGTTGAATGACGCGGCTTTGCCGCTTATTGAAAAGAAATTCGGTGATACAAAATGGAACAGCTTACCTTTAAGGTAGAACAGTTTGAAGGTCCTCTCGATCTTTTGGAACATCTCATAAAACGCAATAAGCTGGATATATGCAATATTTCGCTTATTGCCATAACAGATCAATATATAGAATATCTCAATTCCATGCAGGAAATGGATTTGGAGGTGTCCAGTGACTTTTTGGTTGTTGCAACAGACCTTTTGTATATAAAGTCAAAGGCACTTTTGCCAAAACACGAGGAAGAAGAAGACCCCGAGGCTCTTGCCAACAGTCTTACCGAGGCACTCAAACAGCGCCGCCGCATGAAGCTCATTTCCGAAAAGTTCAAGGTTATGCAGTTTGACGGTGCCTACTACTTTTTCAAAGAAGCCGAAAAGCTTCCAAAACTCCATCAACCTGAGCAAAAGCGTATTGAACACGGCAGTATAGACAAGCTTTACAACGCTTTTTTGACCATTTTAGAAAAAACAGAACGCCGTATGCCCCCTCCCAAGGATAACTTTGAAGGCATTGTGGGCAGAGAACCGGCTTCTGTCAAGAAAAAAGCAACCGGCCTGGTTTCAAGGCTCAGATCCTCCAAAAAGCTCACCTTTGTACAAGCATTTGAGCACGCAGAGCACAAAAACGAAATTGTTGCAATTTTTCTTGCAATTTTAGAGCTTATGAAGCTCAATCACATATATGTATACGATGATGACGATGGTAATATTATGCTCTCACTGGGTGAAAAATCAGATGAAGAGATTGAATATAACTTTGAATAAACGGAGATAAATAATGCAAGCTACACAAATCGAAGCAAAGCTTCAGGCAATGCTTTTTGCCAGCGGTGAATCCGTGCCTGTAAAGAGACTGGCAGAGGTGCTTGGAATCAGCGAATCCAAAACCTATTCGCATCTCGAAGCTTTGAGAGAAAAATACGAAAATGATAAATCGTGCGGAATACGCCTTGTACAGCTCGAAGATTCGTATCAACTTTCCACAAAAAGGGAATACTACGAATGTATCCGCACTCTCACCGAAAAAAAGAGAAAGGCATCACTTACCAATGCCGGTCTTGAGGTTTTGTCCATAGTTGCCTACAATCAGCCGATTACCCGCGGTTCTATTGAGTTTATCCGCGGTGTTAATTCCGACGGTCCTCTCAACAACCTCATTTCGGCAGGTCTTGTTGAAGAAATGGGGCGTCTCGACGCTCCCGGCCGACCGATTCTTTTTGGTACAAGCGAAGAATTTTTGCGTTGTTTTAATCTTTCATCAATATCGGAGCTTCCTGATGTTGAGCTCGAATATAACTTTGAAGATTTAAACAGAGACCTTATTACGGGCAAACAGGTGGAATTTGAAGGTCAGAGCTCCGATGTGCCCGATTTTGAAATAAGTATCGAGCCTGAGCCGGACAATGCTGCCAAAACGGAGGCAAAGGAGACCAATCCATCTTCCGATGCAATAGACTTGGCACAATCCGAAGCCTCTGCCGATATTGAAACTGCAGCAGAATCCGAAACCGATATATCTCAGGAGGAATAACTCTTTATGAAAATATTGGGACTGATAATTTTAATAATTTTATCTGTCCTTGCACTTTTTCTCGCGGTTTGCCTTTTTATAAAATTGAGCCTTGTGCTCAGACTATCAAAACCGAGAGACGGCAAGTGCAGTTTTGATGCACATATTTATATGTTTGGAGGGCGCACCGTAAAAAAATTTAATACAGATAAGTCCTCAGAAGGTCGCAAATCAAAAGATGATAAAAAAAAATCCGAAGATAAAAACGATGTGGATTTTAGGCTTACAGAAAAAATAAAAAAATATTATAATACCTTTTTGAAAATAAGATATACATGGCTTAAGTCCAAAAGAAAGGTCAGAAAAAACATTTTTTGCATCAAGCTTTTTTTGAATATAAAATTCGGACTTGAGGATGCGGCAAAAACCGGCATGGCTACGGGGGCTATTTGGACAGCAATATATAACGTTATTGCTTTTTTGTCAAATTTTATGCGTCTTACCGAGCCTGAGATACATGTAAATCCCGTATTCGACGAGGAATATATTGAAGCAGACGGCGAATGTATAATAGATTTTCGGTTGGTAAATATTATAAGCATACTAATAACTGTGGGAATTAATTATTACTTAGTAAATAAAAAATTAACTAAAAAAGAAAAGGCGGCGATTAATTATGGCAAATCAGATTGAAGGTCTCATGCATGAGGCAATGGGCAAGCTCAAAGAGATGATTGATGTTAACACAATAGTTGGAGAACCTATTTCAACAAGCGACGATTCGGGAAATATCAGCACAATTATTCCTGTGTCAAAGGTGGCGTTGGGTTTTGGTGCCGGCGGCAGTGAATTTTCCGCAAAGCCTTTGAGCGAAAAAGATGACAAAACCATGTTTGGCGGCGGCTGCGGCGGCGGTGTATCTGTAAAACCGGTTGCATTTTTGGTTGTAAAAAATGACAATATCAGGCTGCTCCCCGTTACTAACACAATTTCAACTGCAGACCGTATAATAGATATGGTGCCCGAAGTACTCAACAGGTTCAATTCCTTTATTCAGGACTGCAAATGTAAAAAGGAAAAGAATGATGAGTGCTCCTGCGATGATAGCGCACAAGAGTAAAATTGCAGTATAATTAGTATTTACCAAAGCTTTCAACGCGAACAAAGTTAAGTCATAAATAAATCACCTGCTGTCTATAATTTATATAGGGCAGGTGATTTTTTTGTGTAAACAAATTTTATTGATTTTTGTAATTGCCGTTTGTTGCGCTAATATATCGGCAATGGCATCCGAGGCACCGTCTGTAAGTGCACAGTCGGCTGTTGTTATAGAAAACTCCACCGGAAAAGTGATTTATGAAAAAAATGCAAGGCAAAAGCTTCCCATGGCAAGCACCACCAAAATTATGACTGCTCTTTGTGCTATCGAAAATTCCAACCCCGATAAGCTCATCGAGGTAAACAGTGCCGCTGTGGGCATTGAGGGGTCTTCCATATATCTTGCTCACGATGAAAAAATAACAATCCGCAATCTTTTATACGGCACAATGCTTAACTCCGGCAACGATGCCGCAACTGCACTTGCCTATGAGGTAAGCGGCTCGGTAGAAAATTTTGCCGCACTAATGAACAAAACTGCTCAAAAGATTGGTGCCAAAGATACCAATTTTATAAATGCCTGCGGACTCTATGCAGATGGCCACTACACCACAGCCTTTGATTTGGCAAGCATATCCGCATATGCACTTTCCAATCCGCTGTTTGCCGAAATTGCCTCCTGCCGCGAAATGAAAATTACCAATGGTGATAAGGGGTACCCGAGAGTTTTGAAAAATCATAATAAGCTGCTTTCTATGTATGATGGATGCATAGGTGTTAAGACCGGATATACCAAAAAATGCGGCAGATGTCTTGTGTCTGCCGCAATGCGAGACGGAATAACTCTTACCTGCGTAACTCTCAATGCCCCCGACGATTGGAACGACCATATAAAAATGCTTGACTACGGTTTTTCAAAAACAAGTCTCAAAACAGTTGTAAATGCGGGTGATTACTGCATGAGCACAGAGACCGAAAAAGCAACAGAGCCATTTGTCAAGCTGTATTTTGAGAGTGGCTTGTCGTATGCTCAAATATCCGGATCACAAGATGATACAGGGCTTGTTTTTGAGATAGACACAAAAGTCAAACCGGGCACCAAAAAGGGAGATTCCGTTGGTATAGCCAAGCTTGTGAGCGGTGACAAAGAGGTGGCTGCATCAAGGCTTTTGTGCGGTGATGAGGTTTTTCCGATTCCTCAAAAGAGCTTTGCAGA
>JAEDEG010000041.1 GCA_016293435.1 Clostridia bacterium | reverse complement strand
TATACAAAAAGCGGGAGACTGATAAGGTCACCCCGCCACCATGTTATTTTGAACGGATAAGAGAACTGAGCTCCTCCATAAAGGAGTTAACATCCCTGAATTCGCGGTATACGGATGCAAAGCGAACATACGCAATGTCGTTCAGCTTTTTTAATTTATCCATTACAAGCTCACCAATCTCGGTGGAAGCAACCTCGCGATCTAAAGAATTGTTGAGAACACTCTCTATCTCGAGAACCATGTTTTCAATCTGAGCAAAGCTGACGGGAGTTTTTTCGCAGGCTCTGAGAAGTCCGTTAAGGAGCTTTTGTCTGTTATAAACCTGACGTTTGCCGTCTTTTTTGATGATTACTAACGGAACGGATTCTATCTGCTCATAGGTAGTAAACCGCTTTTCGCATTTAAGACATTCGCGGCGGCGCCTGATAGATGAACCGTCATCAATCGGTCTTGAATCTATGACCTTGCTTTCGAGATATTCACAGTAGGGACACTTCATTATTAAATCCTCCGATTGCGGTATAATTAAACAAATATGCTGTACATATAAATATACAGCATATTTGTACACAATTATCTTCTGTTAAGAAAATCAGGAATCTCAAAACCCCCAACATCGGTAAAACCGCTGTCGACTGAAAGCTCAGGAGTTTCTGATTTTGCAGACTTTCCGTCTTCAAAGCCCGTTGCAACAACAGTAATGACAATTTCATCACCGAGAGATTCGTCGATAGATGTACCGAAGATAATGTTTGCATCGGGATCAACAAGCTGATGAACAAGCTCGGAAGCCTGCTCGATTTCCATAAGGCTGAGGTCGCTTGAGCCTGCAACATTGAGCACAACCTTTTTAGCTCCGTCGATTGTTGTTTCGAGAAGCGGACTGTAGATTGCATCTTTAACTGCATCTTCTGCTCTGTTATCACCTGAAGCGCGACCGATACCCATGTGGGCAACACCTGTGTTTCTCATAACGGATGAAATATCAGCAAAGTCAAGATTGATGTAACCGGGGCTTGTGATAAGGTCGGATATACCTTTTACACCCTGACTGAGAATTTTGTCTGCCATCTTAAAGGCATCCTTCATGGATGTTTTGCGGTCGCATATGTCAAGAAGCTTATTATTTGGGATAACAACGAGAGCATCTACACAGTCTTTGAGAACTTCAACACCCTTTTCGGCACGCTCCATTCTCTGCTTGCCCTCAAAAACAAAGGGCTTGGTAACTACACCAACGGTGAGTATACCCATTTCTTTTGCAATTGACGCAACTATAGGAGCAGCACCTGTGCCGGTACCGCCGCCCATACCTGCAGTAACAAACACCATGTTGGCTTCTGCAAGTGCCTGTTTGATTTCGTCGCGGCTTTCTTCGGCAGCCTTCTGACCGATTTCGGGATTTGCACCGGCACCAAGACCCTTGGTGAGCTTTTCACCAATCTGGATTTTGCCGTTTGCCTTAGAAGCATTTTCGCCGAATAAAACCTGTTTGTCTGTATTTATTGCTATAAATTCAACGCCGGAAAGTCCGTCTTCAATCATGCGGTCGAGAGCATTGTTTCCGCCGCCGCCAACGCCGACAACTTTCATATTGGCTCCAACTATTTCTCTTTCGTTATCAAATTCTAACACGATTCTTCCTCCTCTATCCCATAGTACATTAATTATAGCACAACATTGCTGATAATGCTATAGTTTTTTTGGGGTTTTTATATTTTTGTACAAAATAAACAATTTTCTGCCCTGTCAATTTACTTCTCTGATATACTGCTGGTTACGTTCTCTGTATCAGACAGCTCTATTACACCTCCCACCTGTGATTCGGGTAGATCGGGAATTATGACCTTGAGATATGCTATCTTATATTCGATATTATCTCCGTCCTCGCTTCCGTCTTTACCGAGGTTTACCAGAGTTTCGTTGGTCAGGGTCATGCGAATGTCGGAAAGATTTGTGATATCAATTGTTTTGATTTTTGAAATTATACCCTGATTTTTGAGCTCTGTGAGCATACGCGTCAGAAGTGACGAAACCTCCTTGGCCTGTTTTGAATCGATTTTCATAAACTGTCCCTGCTCAGAATCGGACAGCTTCACGCCGTATATTACCGGTGCTTTTTCTTCAATCTGAGCTCCGGTTATCATTATCTTACCGGTTTCGTCTATTCCCGTATATGCGCCTTTTTCTTTTATATATGCACACTCAATCTTCTCGTTTATCTCAATAACAATTTTGTGCGGAAGAGCACGCGAAACCGTTACCGACGATATTCTGCCGAGCTGTGCAATTTTTTGCTCCGCGCTATCCGACTTTACGGAGAATATGCTGTCTCCCTTTGAAATACCCGAAGCCTTGATTATTGCTGAATCTTCATATTTATTGTTACCCTCAACCAGAATGCTTTTTACATTAAATATCGGCGACATAAGAACCATCACAACTGCGACAATCACTATACATAGTATGCCTGCAATTTTGGTACGTCTGAGGGTAGTTTTGTATGCAGAACGCTGTTTTTGTTCATTATTTTGTGCATTGTCGCTCATTGTCATTCAATCCTCTCTATTTTGGCTCCAAGATGCGTAAAATCGCTGAAAAGATTTTCATATCCTCTTTCTATATAGCAGGCACCTGCCAGATATGTGAACCCCTCTGCTCCGAGAGCTGCAGCCGTCAGCGCGGCTCCGCATCTTAAATCACATGCATCGACAGTTGCTCCGCAAAGACGTTCCACGCCTTTTATGACAGCAGTGCTCCCTGATATATCAATATCGGCACCCATAGCCGCAAGTCTATGACAGTGGCCGAACCTGTTTTCAAAAACTCTCTCCTCCACCAACGAAACCCCTGAAGCAGTTGTAAGTGGTGCCGCAATGAGCGGCTGGCAATCGGTAGGAAAGCCGGGATACGGAGCAGTAGAGACTAAAGGCAGGCTCCGACATCTGTGATTTTTACAAACCACGAAGCTATCCTTTGCAACATCTACGCTCATCCCCATAGACGAAAGAGCATCCAGATAAGGAGAAAGTAGCGAGGGTGCAATCCTACACACCTCCACCCTGCCGCCGCTGCACGCAACAGCGCAGGCATATGTGGCCGCGACTATGCGGTCGGGAATTATGTCAATCTCGGCATCGCAGGGATGCGAGGTACCTGTGATTTCAATTTTTTCTGTGCCGTCACCGATTATACTCACACCAATGCACCTTAGATAATCGGCAAGGTTTTGAATTTCGGGTTCTTTGGCGGCACCGTGTATTACGGTGAGCCCACTGTATGATGACGCGGCAAGCATTATGTTTTCGGTAGCACCTACCGACGGAAAGGAAAGAACAATTTCCGCATCAGCACTTTGAGCTCCACGGCACAAAACACCCATCTCGGTGCACGACACATCTATGCCCATCTCCCTGAACGCCTTAAGGTGCAAATCGATGGGACGAAGGCCTATACAGCAGCCTCCGCTGCCGGCGATAAACGCCCTTTTGCACCGAGCAAGAAGTGCTCCGGCAAAAATTGTGGAGCCACGGGTCTGACACATTGCAGACGGGGGAATATCCCTCTCATAAAGACAAGAAGAATCCACAAATATATCACTGCCGTCCCTTTGAACCTTGCAGCCCAGAAACTTTAAAATTTCAAGGCTTGAGCTCACATCTGACAAATCGGGACAGTTATGTATTATACTTTTGCCGCCGTTTACTATTGTGGCAGCAAGTATGGGCAGGGCTGCATTTTTTGAGCCGTGAACTCTTATCTTTCCAAAAAGCTCATACCCACCCTCTATTTTATAGCGGTTCATATGACCACCTCCGCACTATTATGCTTACATATTATGCGAAAGCGGTGTGTTGTGTGCCTGCATTATCAAAGTTGTAAGCTCCGCGATTTGGTAGGTAGGTAATAGGAGGTGCGGAGCTTACAAGGTTTAATTGGCAAGCCGCTATGGGCAGACATCAGCTTATCTGCCCAAGTTTTTTATATATTATATCCAGAGCATTTACACTGCTTATAGAAGCAGATTTTATGCTCATGGTCTTTATGGCATCGTTGTTGCAAAGAAGACCGGACAATGCATTTTTCAGAGCTTCGACGGTAAAATCACGCTCAAGAATTGTTATTGCGGCACCGTTGTCCGAAAGTGCTCTGGCATTATATTCTTGATGATTGTTGGTAACATTGGGCGAGGGAACCAGTATGGCGGGCTTTGCTAAGGCGCAAAGCTCAGATACGGTAATGGCTCCCGAGCGGCACACCACAATATCTGCCGCATTCATCACCTCGTCCATATTGTGAATATATGGTACTATATCTATATCGGACTGTGTTTTTATACCCTTTCTTTTTGCTTCGGCACAAACTTCATCATAATTACGCTGTCCCGTTGCAAAAAGGACTTTTATATTATCCTCTCTCTTGATGGTTGAAATAAATTCGAGTGCAACAGAATTTATGGCATTGGCGCCAAGGCTTCCTCCAAATATCAAAATAAGCTTTTTGTCGCCTACGCCGAGCTTTCCTCTGGCATAATCTCTGTTGCATGCAAGAATTTCAGGTCTTATGGGGTTGCCTGTCATGAGAATTTCTTTTGCATCCGGGAGATATTTGCGGCTGTCCTCAAAGCTGATGGCAGTAACGGTTGAGCTTTTGGACAAAAGCTTTATGGCACTGCCGGGAAATACATTCTGCTCATGAATGAGGGTGGGAATACCAAGAGCATTTGCCGCCATAACAGCAGGGGCACACACATAGCCTCCAGTACCGACAACCACGTCGGGAGCAAATTCCTTGATTATTTTTTTGCATTTGCTTTTTGCGGCAATCATATGATAAAGAGACTTGATATTCTTGAGTGTGAGCTTTTTGCTCAGTCCCTCAACCTTGATATATCTTATATTGTAGCCCGCCTTAGGAACAAGAGTGCTCTCCATTCCTTTTTTGGTGCCTATAAAAAGTATTTCGGTGCTTTTGTCCATGCGGACTGCATAGTCGGCAATGGCAAGCGCCGGATTGATATGACCGGCAGTGCCTCCGCCGGCAAGTAATATTTTCAATTTATCCACCTCAGTGTCACAGTTTAATTTGGTGTGTCGCCCTCTCTGGATATAGACAGTACTACACCCATTTCGGAAAGAATAAAGAGAAGAGACGATCCTCCGTAGCTAAAAAACGGAAGAGGCATACCGGTTGCCGGAATTGACGAGGTTACAACGGCAATATTTATTACCACCTGAACCGATATAAGTCCCATAATTCCTATCACGGTAAGTCTTGAAAATTTATCGGGGGCATTCATGGCAATTTTTATACCCTTGAAAATGAGTAATACAAACAGTACAACAAGAAGCAATGCACCCACAAAGCCCAGCTCTTCGCATATGATTGAAAATATAAAGTCATTTTGTGCTTCGGGCAGATACAGATATTTTTGACGGCTCTGCCCCAGACCAACGCCAAATATGCCGCCGCTTCCTATAGCATAGAGTGACTGTATTATCTGATAGCTTTCGCCGGTGGTATCCTTAAAGGGGTCTAAAAAGCTTGTGAAACGAGCAACTCTGTAGGATGCACTAAACATAGCTACGCACAAAACCGCAAGTACAGGGCCGCCTATTATCAAAAAGTGTGAAATTTTTGCACCTGCCGCCCAAAGCACAATAAAGCCCACCATGGCAATTACAACCGCACCGCTAAGATGAGGCTCGATAAATACCAAAAGTGCCATAAGCCCGATTATGCATATATAGGGCAAAAATCCCTTGGTAAAGGTTTTGAGCGCTTCCTGATTGACAGTGAGACTGCGTGCAAGAAAAACAATTATTGCAAACTTTGCAATCTCCGACGGCTGAAATCTTAAAGGGCCGTAGCCAATCCATCTTTTTGCACCGTTTACCTCTATACCGATAAGCGGAACTAAAATCAAAAGAAAAATGCTTGCCACAATAAGATGAAGAGAATACTTGTATATGGTTTTGTAGGATACTCTCGACGCCATAAACATGGCAACAAGACCGAGAACTGCCCACATTAGCTGAAGCTTGATAAAATGCAGGGCATCACCGTATTTATAGTGTGCAGATGCACTGCTGGCACTGAAAACCATGATAAGCCCATAGCAAAGAAGCGCAAGCACAACTGCCAAAAACGAATAGTCCATTTTTTTTTGCGGTTTTAATTTGAATACTTTTTGCCCGGCTGCCAATTGCGTTTCCTCCTTTTGAAATTTTAAAAATCAAACCGCTGTTACACGCAGGCAAAATATGCCGCGGTGCACAAAAGCGCGGTTACAAACACCGCTGTAATATCAATGCGAACCTCACTCCAACCGCACATTTCAAAATGGTGATGAATCGGGCTCATTTTGAATACTCTCTTTTTGGTTGCTTTAAAAACAGTAACCTGAATTATTACCGATAGAGTTTCGACCACATAAACTCCGCCCGCAATTATGAGTATGAGCGGATTTTTCATGAGCAGTGCATTTGAGCACACCAAACCACCCAGAAACAGTGAGCCGGTATCACCCATAAACACCTTTGCTGGATGCTTGTTAAAAATAAGAAAGCCCATGAGCGAAGCAAAAGAAATTGCATTTACAACCGTAATGTCGTACATCCCTTTGACATAGGAAAGAATTGAAAAAAATGCACATACCACCGATGTGACAGATGCGGCAAGACCGTCTACACCGTCGGTCAGATTGACGCTGTTGGTTGTACCCAAAAGCACAAATAGTGCAAGAGGTATATAAAACATGCGCAAATCCACTTCTGTTTTGACAAAGGGAATAAAGATTTTGGTATCTATAAAATTCAGTCCGTAAACACTCACGCATATAAACAAAACCGAAAAAAGAAGCTGCAGTAGAAATTTCTGCTTTTCGGTAAGACCGAGATTTCTTTTTTTGACAACCTTTATATAGTCATCCACAAAGCCTACAAGCCCAAAGCTGAGGGCAAAAAATACAAGGCAGGCGGTGAGTGTGGTGCGCACAAAAATCAGCGTACACACAATTATGGGAATAATGAAAATAAAGCCGCCCATTGTGGGAGTACCGCTTTTTTTCTTGTGCCAGCTGGGACCGATTTCTCTGATTTCCTGACCGAATTTGAGCTTATGCAAAACCGGTATCAAAACAGGACCGCATACTGCGGCAATAACAAATGCTATTACCGCTGCTACTATAAGTGTATCAATATTCATAGCAAACGCCACCTTATGTATTTATTATTCAGACAAGAAGCTCTGAAATTTTTTCCATTTTCATGCACCTGGAACCCTTTACCAA
This sequence comes from Clostridia bacterium, assembly GCA_016293435.1. Taxonomy (GTDB): domain Bacteria; phylum Bacillota; class Clostridia; order UMGS1810; family UMGS1810; genus RGIG1828. Next base: position 16,477 of record JAEDEG010000041.1, on the reverse strand, counting down.
AACTGCATCGTTCTCTCTGACAAAGTCCTTCACAAATGCTACCGCACTTTCGGAATCGGGAAAGGTGTATACCTCCTTTGACTTTGCCTCTTCGGCTATGAATCCGGCGGATGCACCTACAGCCACAAGCACATCAACATCCGACTTTTCGACAGCTTCACCTACCTCACGGTGCAGCTTTTCGGTCATATCGCCAAGCTCTGCAATATCGCCAAGTACCGCAATTTTTCTTTTGGACGAAACCTGGGATAAAACATTCAGTGCTGCTATTGCAGACTGGGGACTTGAATTGTAGCAATCATTTATAACCTTGTAGCCTCCGGTTGATATTATATTTTGACGTATACCGTCGGGGTGGTAAGAACGCAGGCCGGCATTTATTTCGGCATAATTCATGCCGAGCATTCTGCCCACAGCTATGGCACAGAGGGCATTGTATATATTGTGAGCTCCGGCAAGATTTATCGAGTAGCTGTCTCCGTCTACGGTAAAAGAGCATCCGTTTTCGCCGGATTTTATATCCTTTGCAAGGCAATCGCATCGGTCATCCTTCATACCAACAAAGCAAACCTCATAGGGAAGCTTGCCCCTGAGCGAATCAAGATAGGGGTCGTCACCATTGAGCACAACTCTTCCGCCGGAAGAAAGGCCGGCAAATATCTCGCATTTAGCCTTGAGTATCCCCTCCTGCGAGCCGAGAAATTCTATGTGAGACGTGCCAATGTTGGTAATCACGGCGATGTCGGGCTTGGCGCATTTTGAAAGAACCTCTATCTCACCAAAGCTGCTCATGCCCATTTCTATAACTGCGGCATTGTGAGTTGAATTAATGCCGAATATGGTATATGGAACACCAATATTATTATTAAAATTCCCTTTTGTTGCCAATGTATTATACTTTTGTGAAAGTACAGAGGCAATCAGTTCCTTTGTTGTTGTTTTGCCTACACTGCCTGTTAGACCGACAACAGGAAGGCTAAAAGTGCTCCTGTAGTATGCGGCTATATCAAGAAGAGCCTTTGCGGTGTCTTTGACGCGGATTGAAAAGGGAGCATCGAATTCACAGTCACTGCTGTACAGATAACCGCCTATGCCCGACGCACACACCTGCGGAAGGAAGCTGTGACCGTCGAAGCGTTCACCTATCAAGGGAATATAGAGAGTATTACTGTTTACAGTGCGGCTGTCGCAGCTTATTGCACAAACATCGCTCTTTGGATTGCCCGATGTGAGCTCGCCTCCGGTTGCAGAGACAATCTCGGCCGCAGTTAGGGGATTTATGGGATATAGCATAAGTTTTGTCCTTTTGATTTTTTATTTTTTTTGCTCGAGAATTTCTCTGACTACTTCTCTTTCATCAAAATGAATGGTGCCGGAGTTTAGTATTTGATATGTTTCGTGACCCTTGCCTGCAAGCACGATACAATCTCCGCTTTGGGCATTGTTCAAAGCATAGGCTATTGCATCTTTGCGGTTTTCTATTACAACATAGTCGGCATCGGTGCGCTTAACACCCTCTTCGACCATGGCAATAATTTTCATGGGGTCCTCTGTACGCGGGTTGTCGCTGGTGACGACACAGAAATCTGCCATTTTTCCGGCAATTTCACCCATAATGGGTCTTTTGGTATTGTCTCTGTCACCGCCGCAGCCAAACACTATTACAACTCTTCCCTCGGCAAAGCCGCGTACTGCAGAAAGAATGTTTTCGATGCCGTCGGGAGTGTGGGCATAATCTATGATTACTGTATAATCTTTTCCGGTGGGAACAACCTCTACCCTGCCCTTAACACCGCAGGCTGACAAAAGAGCAGAAGCAATTTTTGTGTCGCTTATGCCTGCCGCCTTTGCCACACCTATGGCACAAAGAGCATTATATACAGAAAACTCACCGGGGATACAAAGCTTGTATTCGGTGTCCGAAACCGAAAACTCAACACCGGATGAATGAAGTGCAACATTTTTGGCAACAATTGCGGCATCACTGTTTTGGATTGAATAGCCTACAGCCTTGCAAGGACAATCGGCGAGCATCCTTTTGCCGTATTCGTCGTCGACATTTATCACTGCAATATCTGATATTTGCCAAAGCTTTGATTTTGCTTTGGCATAGTTATCCATGGTTATGTGAAAATCAAGATGATCCTGAGTAAGATTTGTAAAGGCTCCCACTGCATATCTGCATCCGTAAACTCTGTCGAGCTCCAGAGCATGAGACGAAACCTCCATCACACAAAAGTCCACTCCTGCATCTGCCATCTGCCGGAAAATCCTTTGAAGCTCTATAGAATCGGGAGTTGTGCGTCCCGTTTCTATTGCGGTATCACCTATCATGTTTTGATTTGTGCCTATAAGGCCGACCTTATATCCGTTTTGCTCCAATATGTGCTTTACCAGATATGTAATCGTTGTTTTGCCATTGGTACCCGTAACGCCTATGAGCTTAAACCCTTCTGAGGGCTTACCGTAAAATACCGCTGCGGCAACCGCCTCCGAACGGCGGCTGTTGTCTACAACTATCTGAACTGCGTCTGTATCGGGATTATATTCTTCGCATATAACGGCAACGGCACCCTGAGACACAGCCGATGCTATATATTTGTGACCGTCGGTCTGAAAGCCGCGTACCGCAACAAAGAGTGAACCGTTTGTACATTCTTTTGAGTTGTTGGTTATGGATGTGATTTCCACATCTGTGCCGCCGTAGACAGAGACGGGATTAAGTGATTTTATTATTTCTATAAGCTTCAATTTATACAGCTCCTTTGTTTGCAGTCAAAATACATTCGAATCTGACTCATTTTAAAACCATGTTCTGTTTAGTGTACATTTGCGTTGGAACTGTATTCAACACTTACCACAGTTCCCCTCGGAACCTCTGTTCCTGCCGCCGGCTCCTGAGAGCATACAAAGACGGAAGTTCCGGTAGCATCTGAGCCCTTTGCCTTCATATTGAGACCGGAATTTATGAGCATCAGATTGGCATCGGACGCGTAGCAGCCCATGATATCGGGCACGGTTACATAATCGTCTGCCACATCCTCGGTGTAGGCAATTACAACACCTTCACCGCCTATACCCACACCAACTGCGGGAGTCTGGGAAATAACCTTGTCGCCCTGACCGATAACAGTGCATCTGAGTCCCACATCGGCGGCAAGCTTTTTGGCTTCTTGAGCAGTTTTTCCCTTTACATCGGGAACAAACTTATATTCTATAGAGCTGTCGCTCTCAATTTGCATATATACAAGCACATCCTGCATAATCTCCTTAAAGGTAGGTGCGGCGGTTGCACCGCCCATATGAGATGAACCCATGGGTTCATCGAGCATTACCAAGCAAATAAGCTCGGGGTCGTCTGCCGGAGCAAAACCGACAAACGAAGCAACATACTTGCCGTTTCCTCTGGGGAGCTTTTCACTGGTACCTGTTTTGCCTGCTATGTGGTAGCCCTCTATGTAGGCATTTTTACTTGTACCGTCGGAGGCAACGCCCTCAAGAATCTGGCAGGTGGTCTGCGCAGTTTCGCGGCTTACAACCTGTCTTATTGTTTCCGTTTCAAAGTTTTTTATTACATTGCCGTCATCGTCTACCAGTGCTTTAATAAGACGGGGTTTTACCATGTAACCGCCGTTGGTGATTGCGGAATATGCCGTAACAAGCTGAAGCGGCGTTACCGTAAAGCCCTGACCGAATGAGGCGGTTGCAAGCTCAACCTCATTGAAGTTTTTCATGGCATGGAATGTACCCACAGCCTCGCCCGGAAGGTCAAATCCGGTTGTCTCACCAAAGCCGAAGGCCTTGTAATACTTATAAAATCTGGATGTGCCGAGACGCGCCCCTATAGACATAAACACAGGATTGCACGAATTGTATACCCCCTGAACAAAGGTTTCGGTGCCGTGACCGCCGGATTTCCAGCATCTTATGTTGTAGTTGGCAACTTGTACCGAGCCACTGCACACAAAGTTTTCGTTTAGGCTGACCAGGTTTTCTTCAAGCGCCATAGCCGCAACCATAGCCTTAAAGGTGGAGCCGGGCTCGTAGGAATCTACCACCGCTTTGTTACGCCACTGTTTGTTGAGTGCATCGGAAGTAGCCTGCGTTCTTTTTTGGGGGTCTTCAATCTCGTCAATTTCTTTTTGAGTTTCTTCTTCTATTATGGTAAAAGGACTGTTGAGGTCAAAAGTGGGATAGGTTGCCATGGCAAGAATTTCACCCGTTTTGGCACCCATGATAATACATGCCGCACCATTTTCAACGTCAAAGTTTTCAACAGCTTTTTTGAGAGCGTCTTCTGCCTTTCTCTGAATAACCTCATCTATAGTCAAAACAACATTGGCACCGTTTTCGGGATCAATGTATTTTTCATATTTATAGGGCATGTTGGCACCAACGGCATCCTGAGCGGTAATGAGTCTGCCGGGTACGCCCTTTAGATAATTTTCATATATCATCTCTATTCCGGCAAGCCCCTGATTATCCTTGCCCACAAAGCCTATTATGTGGGAGGCAAGCTCTCCCCCGGGATAGTATCTTTTGAAATCTTCTACAAGAGATATCCCCGGATAGGCTTTTTCTCTGATCGCATCTGCCTGTTCTTTGTCTATTTCTTCTTTTATTTCAACATAGGTCTGCTCGGTAGAAAGCTTTTTGTAGACCTTGTCTTTATCCATATCCAAAATTTTTGCAAGTCCGGTTGCAATCTCATTTATTTTTTTGCTTTTTTTCACCTCTGCCGGATTGGCCGTAACTGTTTCGGCAGAAGCACTTTTGGCAAGCTCATTCATATTTCGATCATATATTATACCGCGCTTAGAGCTTATCAATATATCCTTGGTTTGCTGCAAGGCGGCAGTTTTGCCGTATTCTTCACCTCTGACAGTCTGAATCCACAGAACGCGCCCGAGCAAAATTGTAAGAAGAGACATAATTGCCACGGCAAATATTAACATTCTGTTTTGTACGCTGACACCTTTTCTTTTATGCTTCCTCATTGAGCGCCGTTCCTTTCTTTGTTGATGTGTCCGCAAATCACCCTATAAAAAGGCGAATCCGGACGAAAAATGTATATTCACCGATTTAATCGATTAGGCACAAGTAGACCGGCAACAGCAAGCCGGCTTTCTTGTGCCTATATATGTATATTAAAAACTTATCTGATATATTCCAAAAACGATTTGAGCCCGGATATCATTTTGTCTGTAAAGTTTCCTTCGGATACCGGTTGCTGCGTTGTTTCGGCATAATCACTCTGAACTACTTCAACATATACATTCTGATGGCTTTCGGGTTGCTGCATTCCAAATTCCATTTTCGCTTTTTCTTCAACCTCTGCAAGATCTATTCCCGACGAAATTTCAAATGAGGTTTGAGTATTTCTTACTTTTATATCTTCCAAAGATGCGGTGAGCTCATCGTATTTTGCACAAACGCGTATCAGCATTACATTTGCATACAAAAACGCTATGGCCACAGCAAAAACCACACCTGTAACAATGAATGTTTTTTTATGATTAACAGCAGCTTGTTTCAGCCTGCCTTGCTTTTTTTCATCCTGCTTCTTTTGAGTTTCTTCGTTGTATTTGTCATATTCTTTAATTTTGTAAGCAGATGTTCCGTCATAATCGTAGGAATAAGCCCTACTATACCAATTTTCTGCCAACTTGTCTCACCTCATTCAATAAGCGGCAAAGCCGCATCATTCAACGTTTTCAGTGGGAGATTGAACTCCCGCTGAAAAAATTAAATGTCACCCGCCGCCTATAGAGGCGGAGGACATCTTAATTTAGTTATAATTTTTCGCATATACGCAATTTCGCACTTTTGGATCTTTTGTTAAATTCGAGTTCATCTTTGCTCGCAATTATGGGTTTTGCGGTAATCACCTTGCCGCGCGGCTTATTGCCGCACACACATATCGGAAAATCCTTAGGGCATGTGCATCCCTTTGCAAAAGAGGAAAAGGTCTGCTTTACTATTCGATCCTCTAAGGAGTGAAAGGTTATTATACACAGTCTGCCGCCCGGAGAAAGAACGTCAAAAAAATCAGACACTGCTTTTTTGAGAGGTTCAAGCTCCGAATTTACCTCAATTCTGACAGCCTGAAAAACGCGCTTGGCGGGATTTGAGCCATTTCGGCGATGCTTTTCGGGTATTGCTTTTTTTATGATATCGACAAGCTCAAGGGTTGTGCGGATGGGGGCTTGTTTTCTCTTTTCATCAATGAGCTCGGCAACCCTTTTGGAAAAGCGTTCCTCGCCGTATTCGTAAAATATCTTTATAAGTTTTTCCTTTGGATAGTCATTAATGACATCATACGCAGTAAAGCCACAGCTGCGATCCATTCTCATATCGAGAGGGGCATCCTCCATATATGAAAAGCCGCGCTCTGCACAATCGAGCTGATAGGATGACACACCAAGGTCTATAATTGCACCGTCTATACTATCAATACCCTCACTTAGCAAAATGTCTTTTATATCTGCAAAGTTGGAGTGAACATACACTACATTATCAAATTCGGCAAGGCGAGACTTTGCGGCACAAAGCGCATCCTCGTCTCTGTCTATACCTATAAGTCTGCCTTTTGACGAAAGCCTTTTGACAATATGAAGGCTATGTCCGCCGCCGCCGAGGGTGCCGTCTACATATATGCCGTCGGGGCGTATGCAAAGTCCTTCGATTGATTCATCAAGAAGAACCGACACATGCTTAAATTCCAACGAAACAGCCTCCTTAGATCATGATACCGAGCTCGCAAAGGCTCTCTGCCATTGCGTCTGTATCGAGACCGTTTACATATTCGTCCCACTTATCGGTGTTCCATATTTCGAGCTTATTGCCGTTGCCTATTATGGTAACGTCCTTTTCAAGCATAGCGTATTTTTTGAGTGGAGGTGTGAGCTGTATTCTGCCCTGCTTGTCAGTCTCACACTCAATTGCACCTGCAAGAAAAAGTCTGGAAAATCCGCGGGAATTTTTGTTAGCAAGAGGAAGTGTGCTCAGTTTGTCATAAAATTTCTGCCATTCATCGCGACTGAATACAAGGAGATTGTTGTCTAAACCTTTGGTAACGAAAAAACTGTCGCCCAAAGCTTCTCTGAATTTAACAGGCATTATTATTCTGCCCTTTGCATCTAAAGTATGCTGGTACTCTCCACTGAACACGTTTTCACTCCCTTTCGCTGTAATTTTGATGAAAAATCACCACTTTCTACCCTTCAGTGACACTTTTCACCACTTTTTAATGATTATAAACTATTTTTAAGAATTTTGCAATAGTTTTTCTCACAAAAAAAACGCCGATTTTTGCGATATCGGCATTTTTTTAAAATTTCGTTAAAAGTGCACAAAAGCTTTTCAGGCTTTTGTGAACTTTTAAGAGTGTGTTTTATTAAAATCAATTCATAATAAGGCTTACTTGCCGGATTCGATATAAAGCTTATCAAATCCCGAAAGCTGAGAAGAAATATTTGGGGTAAGCTTTCCGCTTATTCTTTTGTTGACATAAACTTCTTTTTTCGTAAAATACAAAGGAATTTGAAAAACTTTTTCTTTATAATATTTTTCAAAGTTCTCCCATGCAACGGTTTTGACCCCTTTTCCGGACATACGGTTTATATTTGACACAAGAGTCTCAAGCTCCGGATCGGTATAGGAGCATATATTCTGAGGACTTCTGTCCGCTCCGAACATAAAGCTGAGATTTGCGCTGTTGTCGAGGTTTACCTCACCCACATACAAATCATAATGGCAGTTTGCTACTTTTTCGAGGTAACTTGTAAAGGGCTCTGCCAGAAGTGAGCATGTGTAGCCCGCGGTCTCAAGCTGATGTGAGAGCGAAATTGCAAGCCGCTCTTTGGCCTTGCTGTCTGAATTATACAAAATCACAATGGCGTTACTGTCTTTTTCGCTCTTTTGCTCAGGCTCTTTTTCACTATCTGATTTTTTGTCTTCTTCTTTGGACGAAGCTTTTTCATCCGTCATATCATCATCAATCAAGGTCTTTGAAGAATCTGTATCTGCTGCTGTTTCGGTATAATACACACCGTCACGCATAGGCGAATATGCTTCCTCGGCATGCTTTAGCATAATATCCTCACATAGTCTTTCGGCATCGATTTTTTCTCTTAACTGCCGACGTTCCTCCACTGTATCAAATGCCGAGCACCGAGTGTTTATGCCAACAAAGGTATATTTGTTTCCAAGGGTGTAGTAGGTATTGTATAGCGAGGCTGTAAGGTTCAACTCGGAGCCGTCTTTCCACGAGGTTGTGAGAATGTCGGTCACGCCGGCATCAAACGCCGAAATCACGGTTTCTTCATCTGAAAGTATTTCGATATCAACGGTTTCGATGTAGGGAGCGGGCATAGATGAATGTCTGTTTTCGTTGGCCTTAAGATATATATTTTTTTGAGCTACGGAGCTTTCATATTTATACATTCCGGTACCGATTGGCACAAAATCGGAATTCTGAGGCATAAAATCATCGCTTGTAAGCCCCGACGGCAAAATCGGAAAATCAAAGAGATTCATAAAATCAGACACCGGCGAAGTCAGCCGTATTTCTACCGCATAGGGAGATAATGCCGAATAGGTCACAATATTGTTTCGAATATATGAATATTTGCCGTCGTAGAGAAAAATATAGTCAAGCGTTGCTACAACGTCATCGGAGCCGAATGATTTGCCGTTATGAAACTCAACGCCCTCTTTGAGCTTGATTGTATAAACGGTATTATCCTCCGACGAAACGTATTCGGAAGCGAGAACCGGTTCGGCAGTCTGGTCGGGCATGGTTTCAAAAAGGCCCTCATAAATAAGATATAAAAAATCCGAGATTGAAGCATGGGATGTTACAAGAGGATTGAGAGTATCGATGGGAACACAGCCAAGCTTTATTGTACCGCCTTTTTTTGATATGTCATCACCTTGAGTCTTAGACGATTCTGAAACATCGTTTTTTTGCGAACAGCCACTCAAAATCACTGCCAGTAATGTTATTATACATATTATTTTTTTCAAATCAGTCACCTCTGCTTAAGCAGTTATTTATGGTTATTGAACAGCCGACAAAATCAACACAAGAATATTGATAAAATCAGCTGTAACGTATTTTATCTTAAATTAATACAAAATGCAACTATTCAATAAGCGGCAAAGCCGCGTCATTCAACGTTTTCAGTGGGAGATTGAACTCCCACTGAAAAAATTAAATGTCACCCGCCGCCTATAGAGGCGGGGACATCTTAATTTAGTTATATCTTAATTCTAAAGCATTTCAATTCAAAAGAGAATAATGTTTATCGACTTTTGTGCACCAAGTATAACTAATACTTAAATATCACCATACTGTTGTAAGTTATTTACAAAAACACCGCAGTGCTAAACAAATTAACAACAGCGGTGTTTGGGCTTTTTATCATTTTTTTGCCGGCTATTATTCATTATAATATCCATTCCAGTATATTTCATTGTTTTGGTTTTCACGGTTGATAATTACCACATCGAGCACAACAAAATATTTTATTCTGATAAATACAGTCTGATTAGGATTGTCGGGGTTTATGTCGGAACGTTTACCCAAGGTCATACTTTCTGACTCTTCATTATACACATAGTAATTACATTTTTCTGCCGGTACAACGATACGCGGAGCCAGCGGTTTTGCATTCTCGTTTCTTGCACCAAGATGTATTTTCATGGATGTGGCTGAAATCGCAGTACATTTTCCATGAACAAGCCGATATTGAACATTCCAGTTCCAGCCGACCACTCTTCCGAAATTATCATACGAAGATGCTCCGTCACCCGAATTAAAATCGTCAAACGCTTCGGCATTCAGAACGTATTTTCCCTGAGCTGTTCGGGGGTGTGAAGTAAATATTTTAAGAATATTTACAATTTCGTTTCCGGCATTGAGTGCAATTCTGATAACATCACCTTGCTCCAACTTCAAAAGCTCCGGTGAATTTACAAACACCTCTTCATCCTCTTTAATGAAATATTTTACCTGTTGGCCTTTAAAAAGTCCGCTTACTGCTACTCTGGGCTCTCCGTCGGCATCAAGATTTTTGCTTACATAATCAACCGCAAAATACTCCGGTTGGGTCATTAGTGCCGAGCTTCGATTTGGAGTGACGATAAGATCTGCCTTGAGATTCTTGTCGGCATCATAAATATCCACATTATACACCGTTTCATCGTTTTTCCACGATGTAGATGCAGAGAATATCCTAAAGCTTTTTTCCAATTCAGAAAGAGAAAGCGTGCCTGCATAATACTGCTCCCACTCTTGCTCCGACGGAACGCTCATTCCCAGAGCATCATTTACAAAATAGCGGTTGCCAAGAATACCGACACTTCCGTAATAAAGGAAGTTTGAGCCACTTGTTCTGAACGAGTAGTCAAGCGAAAAAGCATCTTCATTATAGCCTGTACTGTCGGCAGTTCGATTCTCAGGAAGTGTCAATTCACTTAATTCTCCATCTTCATTTAGCGAATATTTCACAACGGAATTAATATGCTGACTTCGACTTTTTAAAATTTCCAATACTTTTTTCCCGCTCAATGACGTACCATCGTAAGTACTTTGGGTTCCGTATATCACAAGTTTTCGGGATGAACGTATATTCTGAAATACTCCGGTTGATGTAAAAATAAGGAAATCAGCTTCGTCGCTCTCAAATGTTCCTTTACTCTCCGCCGCAGTAATCAGATAACCGTATGTCATACCATCGGATCTGCTTTCGGAAAATCCGGCAACCCTGCCGTCACTTGAAAGGTATACCGTTGTTGTTTTGCCGGGTTTTAGCGTACCAAGAACCGGAATAACACGATTAAGCACCTCATATTTGACATCATCTATAACAATATAGTCATTCCCGATTCCGGAAATTTTCCCTTTAACCTTGTTGTCCGATATTGCCGCATTTACAATCGTGCCGTCATTGCTTCTGCTGACCTCAAGCACATGATTACGCTTTATACGCTTTACATCTACAGCCTGTCCGTCTTTTGTAACAGAAACAGTTTCTCCGTTACTGCCGCTCAGATCAAGGTCATCGTAGCCGTATGCATCTTTTACAAGACACATGGCCTTGTTGATATATGACACAAAGTATGTTTGAGTTTCATAAATAAACACAATATCAAACTTACTGTCGCCATCATGATCAATAAGTTCTATATACCCGTCTGAAATCTTTAGAATATCGGAAGTGTCAAGAACTACGAATCCGTGATTTAAAACAGCCGGTATACCTTTTTTCAGGCAAGCTCTATATTCTTTACCATAGGAATTGTCATAATATACACATTCAACTGTGGTTTTATCAAGAATATTTTCGGCGTTTATACGAAGCTTATTCTGGCTATCACTTTCTAAAATTGCAATCAGAGACCTGAAAGACGAATTATCAATATCTTTGTAATATACCTTAACAGCATTGCCTAAATAAATATGAGCCTGCAAATCCGGATTGAATGAGTATGAAAATCCGTCTATTCGTATGGCATATTTTTTTGTTTCACTACCGGAATCAATTGAAGTAACCTCGTTTGCACTCACAATACCCTCAGCAATTTTAATTCCCATATAGTGGCTCAGTACGGTGTCTTCTTCATCCGTAAAATACTTTTCTTCATTTACTGCCTTCTGAAAAACAGGCATTTCAAGAGCATTGTAGATAATAACAGCCATTTCATAGCCCGTCAGGGGAGCTTGTGCCGAAAGAGTGCAGTTTTGAGACAGTTCGCCTATAACCTTTATTCTTTTTGCCGAAAGGGTTTGATTTTGCAAAAAGAGCTCGTTTGACCTGTATCCGATAAAGCCTGCCATAACTGATAATGCATGCGAAAATAGCATTACATCATCAGGGCAGAATGTTTCATCCCCGTATCCCGATATTACATTAAGACTGTATGCCGCACTTATTGCTCCCGCATACTGATGAGAAGAAGTCACATCCGAAAAAATGCAGTCATCGGCCGGCACATCACTTAGCGATGCAAGCGTCATAACATAATTTATGTATTCTCCCCTCGTCACCTGAGCAGTGCCGTCAAAATCATCCGCAAAAACACCGAGCTTTTTGAGCAAATCCAACGCAGCAAGCTGCGCCGGTGTTGCTGATATTTGCTGTATATCTGTATTTGTGTCCTCTGTCTCAAATTCAACTGCAGCATAAGCGGAAATCGTAAAGCACAGAATAAATATCATCAAAATACCGGCAATTTTTCTTTTCATATTATTTTTCCCCTTCCTCATGGTCTGTACGCAGTTGCCACTTCGTTGTAATTATATTTGAATTTAGGAAATTGCAGTCTTTTTTCTTCCAACTCTTCAAGTCTGTCTATATTTCCGCTCAGATAGTCCTTTAAGCGTATAGCAGAACTGTCGGCTCTTGTACAGAGATGAACAAGTCTCATTTCCAAAAACTCCCATCCCTGTGCTTTTTTCACATCAAACCACTGCTCTCTGTACAATTCATGAAATTCCCTTGCTTTTGATGAAAGAGCAGGCAGATAATTGTTTACACAATTTTCTAAAAATTTCATATCTTTGGATTCATAAGCTTTTTTTAATCCTTCGGCAATTTGACACTTAATGTGCATAATTTCAAACAAAACATATGCAAAGTAATAGTGCTTATGCCATTTCGAATCCTTATTTGTGTAGGCTTTCATAAACAAAGCACAACACTTGTAGTGATCGCTTAGCGGATACCGGCTGAGATATTCATCGAGAAAACCTAACATAATATCCTGATAGAGCAGTCTTTTTCCCTGAGATATATCCAAATAGCTGCCGAGCGGTCTATCATCATCAAAGCAATTGTGAAAATCTGACATTTTCAAAAAAGCCTCGTAATCACCACCTGTCAGAAATTCAAATCTGGATTTTATTTTATTCTCGCTCAAGGGCAATTCGGAGTATGCATTTTCAGCCCAGGCACAAAGTGCGGGCAGTCCGTAGCGATAGTCCGTTTCACCCCCATCATTTGACCAGATTGTAACAAAAGCCTCATAAACACCTTCTTCTCTTAACGCTTCAAAAGAGGATGTAATTGTTTTTATGGCATATTTGTTATTTACAAGAGGCCCTGTAGTATGAATCCTGCCGGCAAAAATTACCGGTGCGTTTTCTCTGCGATGAATACGAATCATTTTTTTATCAATTTCTTTGTCACCGTCGTAATTCCAATAAACACAGTCTACCCCCGGTATAATGCCTCCCGACAGCGAGTCGGTATCGTAGTATGAATTACCGTCGTCTGAGTCAAGCCGAAAAAACATATCGCTCCACATCATAGGTTTGAGACCATGTTTGCGGCAAATTGCAACAACCCTTTCGGCGTGACGTCTAAATACGCCTCTACAATCATCCGAATATCCAAATCGTTTAATATAATTTCCGGTGAGCATATCCTGTGATTCGTCAAGACCGATATGAATGCGGTCAGATCTAAACGGGAAAGATGCAGAAATTATCATTTGCTCTATAAAATCGTATGTTTCGTCCGCATCCGCAAGCAGTGTACGACTTGTGTCGGCAATATCTGAGGCCTCTTCCCAGTGAAGATACTGTTCCATATGAGAATAGCACTGAATGCATGGAATAATTTCTATTCCGTAGTCAAATGCGTAGTCATCGCACTGCTTAAGCTCTTCGCGGCTGTACCTTCCTCTCATATATCCGAAATACGGCCTGCCTTCTATTTCATACAAATCCTCGGTGTAGAGCATCAGCATATTCATGCCCATTGCAGCCATATAATCGAGATATTCACATATGCCTTTAATGTGCATAACTCCTCCGCGTGACATATCAAGCATTACACCGTTTGTCCTTAGAAAACATTTTTCACTGTGAGAAAACGAATCAAGTCGGATATTTTGGAGCAATATACCGAGTGCGCGAAAAAACTGAACCCTTGTGCCATATTCTATCGATGCCTTTGATCCGATTTTTTCAATCCTCACACAACCGGTTTTTTTGACAGAAACTTCCATCCCGCCAAAACCACATTCAAAGTTAAGCACTTTTTTGATATGCTCGATTCCGTTTGTCAATTCCTCCGGAAGATTTAAGAAATGAAGCAGCATAATCAACACCTCCCGCCATACTTTTTAATTATCTCTCTAATCTCGGCAACATCGGCATTTCGCGGTTTCACATTATTTTTTATTGCATATGCGCAGGCTATTCCCGCAGCTTCACCGATATTTGCACAAATAGGCATAACTCGACACGCCGAATGAGCCTCATGAGTGGTAGAAATAGGTCTTCCGGCAATGACGAGATTGTCAATACCCAACGGAATAAGGCTTCGATATGGTATTGTATACCAATCGCCAACCGGAATTTTGTGAATTTCTGTGCCGGTACCCAAAGGATTATGTATATCTATTTCATAGTTTCCGCAAACAACAGAGTCTTCAAACTTCACTGTGTTCATAATGTCATCTGCCGTAAGGCAATATTCACCAACAACACGCCTGCTTTCTCTTATACCTGTTTCAGCGCCCGACATAAGAAGGGTACTGTTTTCAAACCCTTCAACCTCTTTTTTCAAAAAGCTGTAAAGCTCAAACATCTGCTCTCTTGCTTCAAACTCAGCCTCTGTAAGCGATTTAGACGAAAGAGGATTCTTTCCTATTATACGGGTAGAGTTAAAATGAATGACACCGCCTGCCATATTACTGAAAATAAGAATATTTTCTCTTTTGTTTTTTATTTTGCCTTTTTCCTGAAATTCTTTATACGATGCCTGCATTTTTTTGCGGTCGAGTCTGCTTTCGTCAATATCTGCAATACGGAAGCACAAGGTCATAGGCTGACAGGCTTTGTCTGAAGCTCTGCCCAATTCATATTCGCAGCCGCTCATTGCCGAAAGCTCGGCGTTGCCCGTCGCATCTACAAAGCACTTTGCAGAATACGTTTTTATTCCACCCGCCTCCGAAGAAGAAACTGATATGATATTGTTTTCGTGTGTGGCGGCAGAAATAATTTTTGAGTGAAAAAGCACATCTACGTTATATTCCTTCACCATTCTGTCCAAAACAATTTTAAGAATTTCCTCGTTAAAGGTGACAGTGTTGGTATGAAGTCCCCCAAGGGAATCCAAACGCGAAATAATTTTAATGAAGATTCCGCTGTTGATTATCATATTTCTGTCTTCCGTGTCAAAATATCTCATAAAAGGATTAACCAGTGCCGATGTTGCCATGCCTCCGAGATAACCGTGTTTTTCAATGAGAAGAACCTTTATTCCATCTCTTGCTGCGGCTATTGCTGCGCACACACCCGAAAATCCCCCGCCGCAAACTATTAAATCGTAATTATTGTTCATATGTTTCATCCTATCAATATTTATAAATCTCAAATGCACCGGACGGCAAATATATTTCATATTCGCTATCTGATATTTTTATTATGTCTGTTTTTTGACTGCACGAATAAATAAGCTCAGGTGATACAGCCTCTTTAAATATAAGCTCTGCCCTTACAGAAGCTTGTGAAAGATACTCTTCACCGTTTGAAACCGTACGTTTTACACCATTGTTGTTAAAAATTGCAACTGCTCGTTGTGTACCAATCAGAAAATTCATGGCGTTTGCGCCTTTTACCCGGCACGGAAGAATTTGAGTCAGTATTTTGTCAAGATTATGTTCAAATTCATCAATATCATCTGTATACAGCACATTTGCGGAAAGTCTGAGCGAGGCATCGGGGGTTGTGTCTATGACACACTGATAATCGCTTTGTAAAAAACTGTTTTCATAAACAATGTCAAAACAAGCTTCAAATCTGCTGTTTGTTAGAACAGCGGCTTCCCTTCCGCCAATCGGATTTAATGGCGCAAAAAGCCTTTGGAGTACCTTTTTTATATGTGTGAATTTGCTGTCATTGCAAAGAACTCTGCCAAGATATAAGCTGTCTGTTTCACAGCTTATAAAACCTGTAATATCAATTACTTCAAATTCCTTTGGCAACACCACAGCTACCGGTATTGTCGGAGTTATTTTTTTATACCTTGATGCAAATGATATAAATTCTTTTTTTATTTCGCCATATGGTGAAAGGTCGCCGTCAATGTTGTAAAACGTGTTGGCAAGTCCCCACTCTTCGCTCACATAATCTGCTCCGGCCAATAGTGCCGAAAAATATATTCTGCGTTGAAGACTTCTTGATCCGCCTCCTCTTTCGCCGTATGATTCAAAATCAAAATTAAATTTTTTGAGTTTTAAATTCCATTCGTTAAAATCTTCGTCAAAAAATTTAGGGGCGCTGAGCACATCGGCTCCCCAGGGTTCGTAATATACACCCCAGCTTGCCGCATATCTTTTTGCAAGGGCGCGTGTCGCTGCCAGCTGCAGCCCGGCATACGGAGTCTGTGCTCCGAGCTCTGCCATGTAGCTTCTTGCCTTAAAAGATGTAAAAATTATTCCGGCATAGCACGGCAGAAGAAAT
>JAEDEG010000040.1 GCA_016293435.1 Clostridia bacterium | reverse complement strand
GCCCATATCAGGTCAACAATATAAGAATTTAGAGACTTGCCGACCTCGGAGGCTCTTTCTTTGATTTTTTCTTTATCCCCTTTTGGCACCCTTACCACAAAGGATTCCACCTTTTCTTTCAGATATTTGTCTTTTGCTTTCTGACTTCCGTTGTTCACAAAATCACCGTCCTTTACATTTTATCAAATTCGGCGATATAATCCCTTGCCGATGCAATTGCCTTTTCCACGGCAGCTTTGGCAGGACCGCCGATAATATTTCTTTCGTTTACACAGGTTTTGAGGTCTATTGCCTCATATATGTCCTCGGTTATGATATCAGAGCAGCTTTTTAGCTCTTCAAAGCTCAGCTCGCTTAGAGCTTTGTTTTGATCGAGGGCATATGCAACCATTTTTCCTATAACCTCGTGCGCCTGCCTGAAAGGCATTCCTTTTTTCACCAGATAGTCTGCCGCATCGGTTGCATTGGTAAATCCGCCGCCTGCGCCTTTGTACATGGCCGTCTTGTTAATCTTCATTGTTGCAATCATCTTTTCAAACACGGGCACACAAAGCCTTATTGTATCAATCGCATCAAAAATGCATTCCTTGTCCTCCTGCATATCCTTGTTGTATGCAAGGGGAATTCCCTTCATTGTGGTGAGTATGCTTATCAAATCACCGTACACTCTGCCTGTTTTCCCTCTTATGAGCTCTGCCACATCGGGGTTTTTTTTCTGAGGCATGATTGAGCTGCCGGTAGAGCAGCTGTCGTCCATTTCTACAAACTGAAATTCATTGGTGTTCCATAGTATCAGCTCTTCCGAATAGCGGCTTAGATGCATAATCAGTATCGACAGGCATGATGCCAGCTCTATCACAAAATCTCTGTCCGATACACCGTCGAGAGAGTTTAGAGTAACTGAGCAAAAGCCAAGCTCTTTGGCTACAAACTCTCTGTCAAGAGGATATGTGGTAGCAGCAAGAGCCCCCGAGCCAAGGGGCATTACATTGGTTCTTTTGTAGCAGTCATCCAGTCTTTCTATATCTCGCTTAAACATTTCAAAATATGCCATTGTGTGATGAGCAAGCGTAATGGGCTGAGCCTTTTGCAGATGAGTATAACCCGGCATTATGGTGTCAAGATTTTCGGATGCGAGCTTAAGGAGAACTTTTTCGAGAGATATCACCTTTTTTTTAATATCGGTTATTTCGTCTTTGATATACATTCTGATATCAAGAGCAACCTGATCGTTGCGGCTTCTGCCTGTGTGAAGTCTTTTGCCTGCATCGCCGATTCTCTGAGTAAGAATTGTTTCGATGTTCATGTGTATATCCTCTGCATCAATCAAAAACTCCACTTTTCCGTCTTCGATATCAGACAGTATTTCGCCAAGAGTTTTCACAATTAGCTCGCTGTCCTCTTTGGGAATTATATTACATTTACCGAGCATTTTTGCGTGGGCAATACTGCCCAATATGTCTTGACGGTACATTCTTTGGTCAAATCTTATTGATGAGTTAAAATCGTTTACTTCAGAATCGGTATTTTTAGAAAATCTTCCGCCCCAAAGCTTCATAATATATCTTCCTTTCCGGTGAATGTTTTATATTGATGTATATATAATAACATATATGATATCAGATTTCAAGTTTTTTTGATTTTTTTGATTTTGATTTTTCATTGTCGATTGAACCTGAAAACACAAATAACCAAATTTGACATTGAAAAATTCACATAATAGTGATTTAATAAAAAAACAATAATCGTGCCCGATTGCGTTTATCAATAATTGGTAATCATATATAAAAAATTGAAACTGTTCACAAAACCGAAAAACGCTAAAAAACGAAAAGCACATTGAATAATGTTATGAAATATGATTTAATTACAGTAATGAAATTGAATAAAGTGAGATTTATGGTATGCTAATTAAAGATTTGTCGGATTTTTCCGATGTGACAATAACCAGATTCAAAGCAGTATATACATCATATACTGACACTATTCATAAAAACATGGTGTCTGCCGAAAGATCCTATTGGATGATGTACATCAAGATCTCGGGGAGTACATGGTATTATATGAATGACAAAAAATACTATTCTTCACCGAATAATATTATTCTTGTAGCACCGAATGTAAAATATAAATATGAATGTATAGAGCCCGGAAATGTCGGAATTATATTTTTTGATCTTGATACCGAGGGTGAAGGAATATATACTTTTGATGTTGATAATTCGGAAAAAATATTATCGTTATTCAAAAAAATGCTGCGTGATCAGGGGGATGAGCTATGCAATATAAAGTGCATGAAGGAGCTGTATCATATTTTTGAAATTCTTTTGACGAGCAGCATCAAAAAACACAATGCCGTTTGTACCGAAAAAGACAGAGTCAAAATTGCCTATGAATATATTTTGAGTAATTTTAATGATGCTTCTATATCCAATTCATCACTTGCTCATATGTGCCAAATGAGTGAAGGCCATTTCAGAAAAATTTTTACTCGCTGTCACGGAATGCCGCCTATGACATATCTGAGAAAGCATAGAATGGAAGCCGCAAAAAAAATTATAGTCGACGGGCAGTATAAATCCATACCCGACATTGCGCTGCAGGTTGGATACAACGATATGTATCACTTTTCAAAAATGTTTAAGGAATATACCGGCTATACCCCAAAGCAATACAGAAAAACCAAAACTGAAATGCTTACATGGGATATGGCAGTTATGAAGGACCTTTAGAATTAATTATGCATCAAAAAAGGAACTGTAATTAACATGAACAAATTACAGTGACTATATCTATTATATCAAAGGTAGCTGACCTTAGGTATAAACAAAATAAAAAACTACAATTTATCAACAAAACAGATAATTGCAGTTGTTAAAATAAAAAATTTAATGAAAGGAGAAGTATAATACAATTATCTTTGGTTTTGATGATAATTATATTATACGATTAAGAATATGATTTTCCCACAGCCGAAAAAAGAAAAATATGAGGATGGGTTTTATTGCAGCAAATTATCATGCACCGATGATTTGTATGAGCTGTATATAAAATGTAAAAACGGCGAAATAAACATTATAACCGATTCTCTGCTTGGAGAAGATGAATATTATCTGGATGTAAAAGCCGATGGCATAACAGTTAGGGCAAAAGGCGATTGCGGAGTGTTCAGAGCGGTTTCTTCATTGATTCAGCTAATTGATAATGACGGAAAAATACAGCTTTGCTCCATATATGACAGCCCCGATTTTGAAAAAAGAGCATATATGCTTGACATAAGCCGCGGACGAATCCCCAAAACGGAAACGATTATTTTTTTGATAGATATACTCTCAAAGCTCAAATACAATGAGCTCCAGCTTTATATGGAGGGTGTGGTATACAAATATTCGGCTTTTGAAGAGCTGTCCGACGGTCTTGATTGTCTCACCTGCGACGATATAAAGCTTCTCGATAAATATTGTGCCGATCGCTTTATCAGCCTTGTTCCCAATCAAAACAGCTTCGGGCATTTGTCCGACTGGCTGTGCCGCGATGAGTTTAAGCATCTTAAGGTAGGGCCGGTAGAAAACGAAGAAGGCAATCTCAATCCGTCTGCCACAATTAATCCGCTTTTGCCCGAAAGCCTTGAATTTATGGACAAAATATATCAATCTCTTTTCCCGTATTTTAGCTCCGATATTGCAAATGTCGGTATGGATGAGGTTTTTGATATTGCATCGTATGAGCTTAAAGAGGTTGCCGAAAAGTATGGCGAAAGCAAGATATTTATGGACTGGCTTACCAAAATCACAGATCTCTGTCGTAATAAATACGGCAAAAAGGTTCAGTTTTGGGCAGATATGTTGATGAAATATCCCGATGCATATAAGTCTTTGCCGGACGGTGCAATTCCTCTTTTGTGGGGCTATGATCCGGTCAGCACAGCCCGACAGGAAGTTCAGTGCAAAAAATTAGCGGACTGCGGCATTGAGTATTATGTGTGTCCCGGTGATAATACGTGGGTTGCTTTAACCGGCAGGTTTGACGTAATGATATTTAATCTTCGTAATTTGGCAGACTTTGGTATGAAATACGGTGCAAAGGGATATATGCTCACCAACTGGGGCAACGGCGGACATGCGCAGTTCCCGGTATGGACATTTATCCCGATTGCACTGGCAGGACAATATTCATGGAATTCCATGTGGGAAAAGCCCGGTTGGATGCTCAAAACGGATTTTGTAAGGAATGCCAAAAAATTTGCAGATCGTGAAATATTCGGTGATGAAATATCCGAAATTATCTACAGAATGCAAAGATACTATCACCTTGAGCCTGAGCTTATGCATTGCTGTTCGCTTTGCGGCTACAGCTTTTCTGTTCCTATGGATACCGAAGTTGTTCAGACAAGCTTTAATCTTACGGAATGCGGCGATGATTTTTATTTTGATAATATAATATCCTATACGAAAAAGTGCTTGTCTGACCTTGACAAAAAAAATCCGCTGCAAAAATGGAAATTGCAAATAAAAAATAACTGCCTAATGGTTATTGTTGCATCGGAGCTCTTGAAAATAAGAATGAGCAAAAAGGTTGATGCAGTCAAATATGATGAGCTATGCAAAATGTCACTTGAAATTGAAGAAAACTATAAAAAGCTATGGGATGAAGAAAACTATCCCTCAGGCAAAGAGCTGTTTTTGAATCAACTCAAAAATCGAATTGAAGAAACCGGCAAATACATTTCGTAAGCAGAGAGGAGAACAAAATGAAAAAAATAATTTGCAAAATCAGCGTTTTATTGGGTCTATTGTGTGTGATTTCAGCATTTGGAGTTTGTTCTTTTGCAGACAGTGAATTGACAGTAAATGTCGGATATGACCCACAGACAAAAATGCTGACAGTATACGGTCAGTCGGAGGAATTTGTCATTATTACCGTGGTTGAAGAGTCTGTCGATTATTCATCACTTTATGAAAGTCAACCCACGGAGTTTAATTATATCACTCCCAATGACGGACAATATTCTTTCGTATTTGATTTTTCAGATGCCAAAATGTCATCAAAATACATAGTTTCTGCCACCACATACACGCAGAGTGCATCAGATGAATTTATTTGCTACAGTTATGAATCGGCACAGGAGATTTTTGAAAGTGAACTTAAAGGAAAAAGCGAAGATGAATTTATTGAAGCTTTTAAATCAAACGCACTTTCTTTCGGTATAGAATTGAACGATGAAATATCTCCCGACAAAGAAGCTGAGATTTTTCGGCTTTTGTATGCCTGCGGTTCCGAAAACGGCTCACAGATTTCGGCCGATTACAAAAAATCCTGTCTTTATGCAGAGCTTGCACTTGCGGATGAAGATAAAATAGAAGAATTTATTTTCCGCAATGCTTTTGAACTTGGCATTGATTTTCAAAAAGACTGGTCCGACGAATTAACCAAGGTAAATGCAAAGGCCGCTCTTTCTCGCATAGCCGAATATGATTTTGCCGATTTGCTTTGCAGAAGGGATGCAAATTTCGGTCATCTTTTGGATGAGATATTTTTATCTCTGAAGGCTATGAATGTTCAAAGCTGGCTCGAATTAAAAAATATCATTACCGATGATTACGCCGAGTTTTTTTCAAATCAGCTTTTGTCGGATGAATACAGCTCAATCAAAAATAAAGATGACGTATTTAAAGCTATGTTAAAGTACAAATCTGATTTTGATGCAGCCCAAAAAATATCCGAAAAATTCAAATTGTGTATTCTGGAAACCAAAGAATATGAGGATGAGCGCAATTCACAAAAATCACCCTCACACGGCGGAGGAGGCGGAGGAGGCAAAATTTCGCCTGTCGTTATAGACAGCGGATACACTCCTCCCAAGCAGGAAATTATACCTGCCGAAACACAAATTCAATCAGCAAATTTCAAAGATGTGACAAAATCACATTGGTGCTATGAAGATATAAACACTCTCTATGCCAAGGGAATCATAAACGGTTATGAAGATTCGATGTTTAATCCCGATAAAACGGTTACCCGTGCCGAATTTGTTAAAATGCTGATATTGGCTATGGGGCTTGAAGTTAAAGATGAATACAGCGGTTCTTTTTCGGACGTTGACGCCGGAGACTGGTTTGCCCTGTATGTTGACACAGCTTTTTCCCAAGGTGCGGTAAAAGGAGACGGAGCCTTATTCTATCCCCACAAGCCCATAAAGCGCGAAGAGGCTGCACTAATAGTTTCGCGTATGGCAAAGGATAAGCTGGGTATTTCACAAGGTCAAATTACATTTTCTGACAATGAACAAATATCCGATTATGCAAAAGAAGCAATAACATCACTGGCTTCAAGCGGCATAATAAACGGCTTTGAGGATGGCTCGTTTATGCCGAAAAAAGAAATAACCCGTGCCGAAAGCGCACGCATTATAAATAAGGTTTTGAATGTTATAAAATGAGAGGTGAGGATTTTATATGAAAAGACACGGTTTTTTGAGCATTGTTGTTGCAATATCTGTTTTGATTTCATCAGCAGCCGCCAATCTTACGGCATACAGTGCAGAGCCTGTGGCTGATACACAAAATTTGCAGACGGATTTAGAAGAGGAAATTTTCAACTTCCTTAATGACATAGGCATTTTTGACGCGTTTAACAAGAGCGTATATGTGGGTGAAGTGACAAGAGCGGAATTTACGGCATTGTGCATTAATGCGGCCAATATACCGCTTTCATCCCGCGAATTATCGTTTGATGATGTTAAGCCAAACCACGAATTGTATCAATACATAGCAACGGCAGCGGATTGTGCGATCATAGATGCATCTTCCCCAAGCTTTGCACCCGACCGAAAGATCAATCTCAACGAAGCGCTGAAAATTTCGCTTTCAATCCTTGGCTACGGTGCCGTGTGTGAAGCGCGCGGCGGCTACCCATACGGATATATAAATGTAGCCAAAGAAATTGAACTGCTTGACTCTGTGGATATGAATTCTCCGGTAGAGGATAGCAATCTCATGCATCTGTTATACAATTTTTTGAATGCAGACCTTATGCAAATTGATTCGTTTACGGGCGATGCATTAGGATATTCGGTAAAAAGCGGAAAAAATCTTCTCAAAACAGTATACAATCTCGAAAAAATAACAGAAATTGTAACAACTGCCGGCATGGCGTCTGTACGAAGCACCGCCCCCGATAAATACAGCATTGAAGCCGACGGAGAAGTCTATAATACAACTATTGTTAATGCCGAAAGATATCTTGGCTTGTATTGCCACGTCTACATAAATACCGACACCAATACGGCAGAGGGAATTATTAAGGCAGAAAACACTGTCGTAACCATCAAGCCGTCGGAGGTCGAATATGCCGACGACAATAAGCTCAAGGTATATGGTGAGGATAACAAAGAAAAGACCTACCGCCTTTCCTCTGTTTTGTCCTTTGTTCGAAACGGCAGGTTGATTCCACACACAGCAGCGGATTTTTCATACGACAGCGGAACACTCACCCTCATAGATAACAATACCGACGGAATATATGATGTTGTAATCGGCGAAAAGATCGAGTATGTGCTCGCCGGAACCGTTGATATAGCCGAAAGAGTTTTGTACAACAAGCTCGAACCTCAAAATTTCAGCTTTGAATCGGGAGACGGTTTTCATTATAGCGGCTGCCGATACAACTCATCCGACAAATCATACACTCCGATGAAATTTGAAGAGCTTGAGTCGGGAATGTTTATCGAAATCAAAAAAAGTGATGACGGAGGGCTTATTTGGTTTTGTGTGGTTGATAACAAAATAAGCGGCAAAATAACCGAACGCAGCACCGACAGCATATGCATAAACGGCACAAAATATGAAACAACGCAGTATTTTACACAAAAATGTCCATCTTTGCAATTCGGTATAAACTACGAATTTTATCTAACCTCCGACAAACGTATTGCCTATGCAAATTCAGTATCCAACAAAGTCATGCAATATGGCTATCTGATAGGATACGGCGAAAAAACAGGATTAGATCCAACGATTATGCTAAAGATACTTACGCTAAACGGAAATATACAAGCGTATGACCTGAGCAGTGAAATTGTACTCGACGGCATCAAGGAAAAAACCTCTGAAGGCAATGTGAAAAGAGCACTTTGCGAAGGAACATCCGTAAAATATCAGCTAATCAGATTCAAATGCAATAAAGAAGGCGCAATTACGGTAATTGATACAGCAGCCGAACCGAGCGGCGATGTAATCAATAAATACAAAGCACCCGATTTTTCCGACAATTCCCTTGTGCGCAATGTCACAGGTGTGACCGGGGTATTAAATTCGGGCAGAGCTCTCTCTCCGATATGCACTCTTTCGGGCACAACACTCATAATGGTTCCCGAAACTCTCGCCGTTGGTAAGGAATATGATGAATCAGTTTTCCGAATAGAGTCATCGGCAGCTTTAACCGAGCACAATACATATAAGATAGACGGATATGATTTTGACAGCACAATGTGTCCCGCTGTTGCGGTTGTATATTCCGAAAGTGCTCTCTCCAAGGGCAATATATATTTGGAAGAGCCACTGAGCTGGTATGACGGATGCGTTGTCGACAAGGTTACAAATGCTCTCACAAGCGACGGCGAAGAGGTTACAAAGCTCACTGTAGTAAGAGCGGGCAGTCATAAAACCTACTATATTAATCAGGCGGTAAAAGATGCCCTTGCCAATGCCGGAAAGGCAATTCCGTCTCCCGGTGACATCATAAGAGTCACTCTCAAAAACGGCAATTATATCTATGGCTTAGCCATTGATGCCTCATATAACCCTGCTTTGGGCAAGGTAAGCGTCAATACCTATCTTGATAATTCATTCAGCTACCGTACCTATGTTGCCGGAAAAGCATTCGCACGCGGCTCATCATCGGTTACAATATGTGCCGAATCCTCCGGAACCGGCGGAACGGTTGACATTGTAGATAATCTCATAACCCTCGGTCTCACCGGAGATAACATAGTCAAATTCAGCCGTTCTTCAATGCAGTGCAAGCCGGCAAGAATTGCCGATGTTGTTTGTATGAATGAAGCAGGTGAAGACTCTGCAAGCTATATCTGTGTTAAAACAGAATACGGAAAAATCAGAACACTTGTAATTTATACTGATTAATAAAGGGAGGAAAACAGGATGTTTAAAAGACTGACATCAATACTGACTGCGGTATTTATGCTTTCGGCATACACACCGTTATTTGCAAAAGCAGCCTCGGCGGACAGCATACTTTTGAGTGAATCGTTTAACAGCTGTGTTACCAATGCCAACGATTCTCAAAAGATAAGTGCAACGGGCGTAGATGCAAGGGTTGTTGAAAGAGCTGATTCCGATAAGGCTGTCTATGCTAAGGCGTGGTCCGATAAAGCAAAAATGACAGCCGATATAAAAGGTGCATCTCAGCTGATAATATTTGAAAGTGATATAAAAATAGACGGAGAAAAAACAAACGGAAATCTGTTTTCATTAACCTGCGGTGACAAAAATCTCACCGTACTCAAGCTCGACAAAAGCGTATTAAAGCTTTCCGATGGCAAAGAGGTATCAACTCTCCAATACGGTAAATGGTACAAAATAGGAGTAAGGCTAAATCTTACAGCAGGTCTTGCCGATGTATTCATAAACGGCAAAGCCTATGTCAGAAACTGGTATTTGCCGTCGGCGGGATATGTAGCTCCCACAAAGGTTGTATGGGACATTATATCACCCGATAACGGTTATTCTGTGCTCATGCTTGATAATGTAAGGATATACAACGGGGTTGATTTTCTTCCTGATTCAGCCTTTCCGACGGATCCATACAATACCGAAAGTGATGCTTTTGAAGAAACAACCAAGCTTCCCGAATACGACAAGGTTTTAGGGGTGTATGATTACGAGTCTTCGGGAGCAAGCGGTATTGTAGAAAAAAATTCTAAAATAAGCTGGGTTGACTTTGGTGACGGCAACAAAGGTATGAAATTCACGACAACTGCCTCCGAAAGAGAAGATCCGTTTTTTGATGTCACCTTCCCCGAGCTTGCCACAGAGGGAAGATATGTTATAGAAGCAAAAATACGTCCTCACGAAATAATCGGCAGCAATTCCATTGAGGTTTTTGATGCCAAAGATGGTGCACGCAGCGGTCAATGGAGATTGGGAGCGGTATTTCGTTCCGACGGAGGCATATATATGCGTTCCGACGGCACATCTGTGGGACGCTGGTCAAAAGGCGAATGGACAACACTTGCCCTTTGCTACAACGTCAGCGGCGGCAGTGTTGATGTGTGGCTTGCAACCGGAAATGAAGAACTCAAACCCGTGCTTAAGGGATATTCAACAAGCGATGTTTTGATGCCCACTCAATTTAGAATTTCAGCACAAATTTATGCCGGCAGCAAGCTTGAATTTGATGTGGACGACATAAAATGCTATCTTGGTACAGAGCCGAGAGATCTCACAGGCTCCGACAACACAGGCGCAGATGACGGTGTACGCAAATCTGTTATGGAAAACGAAGAACGCACCAAGCCGCTTATCGGAGATGCTTCGATATTTATGATAAACAATGATACCTTATACTCAAACGGAGAAAGAAAGTCCTATGCAGATTCGTCAGCCAAGCCGTATGTATCGTCCGACGGAGTATTTATGATTCCGGCAGTATTGCTCAAAGAAGTTACCGGATGTGATGTGATGTGGAACAGCGGTACAGGTGAAATAAAGCTAAACGGCAAATGGATTTTGACAATCGGATCCGACAAAGCTGTTTCTTCCGAAAAGACAGTAGCACTTGGCAAGGCGGTTGAGGTTATAAACGGTGAAGCATATTTGCCATTGAGAAGTGTATGCGAAAATATCCTTTCCAAAAGCATATACTGGGATGACAGAGGGTTTGTTATACTATCCGATTCCAAATTCAGATATACCGACAGTGCCAAATTTGATGAAGTGTATGAGCCTATAGATACAATCTATCGTTATATGCAATACGAAAGACCTACCGGTGCAGAGGTTACCGAGACAATAAAGAAGCTGCATCCCAACAACGGTCATCCGAGACTTATGTTTACCGATGAGGCGGGCGAAAGAATGAAAGCCCTCATTGCCTCAAGCAAAACCGCAAAAACAACATACGAAAAGCTTGCTCGTGAAACAGAAATTCAGCTTGCCAATGGTGCATCGCATTACTTCAAATCTGATATTCCCGACAGCCAGAAGCAGTCGCAGGCCAGTGTTGTTTCAACCGCTATGGAGCGATTCAGTGCCATGTATCAGATAACCAAAGATACAAAATACCTTGATTTTATAGTAGATACTGCCGATATCCTTTGCGGATACGATACTCTCGGTCAGTGGACATCACTTCTCGCTACGGGTATGTGGTGCTATGATATGGGACTTGCATACGATATTACATACAATTATCTCAATCAAAACGAGGCCGGCAGACAAAAGCTGGCATATTGGAGAACCCGTATCCGCGATTTGGTCTATCCCACACTTATCAGCACATATGAATCGGGTGTAGGCTATCGCTGGTACAACATCGTAGATAACTTTGGACAGGTTATAGGCGGAGGTCATACGATACTTCTGCTTTCTATTGCCGACGAGACAGATTATGCCGATGAAACTGCATATCTTATCGAAAATGTTTTAAAATCTGTGGAATATTCGGCATCGCTGTTTGGACCAGACGGTGCATGGTATGAAGGCTTGAGCTATTGGGATTTTTCAATGCTTTACTATACCGCATTTTGTCAGAGTCTCAAAAACAGCTGCGGTACAATGTATGGCTTCGAAGCAATCCCCGGTCTTTCGGACGCAGGCTATGCAATGCTCTACGGCATTACGCCAAACGGCATGTTCAACTTCCACGATACAGACGATAGTCTCGAAAACGATATGTCACCGTATTTCTTTGCCACAGAATATAATAATCCCGATATGGGAAAAGCTTGGAGCAAGATGTATCATCAGTGCTTTGAATCAAGACCAACTGTATGGAATGTTCGTGAGCTTTTGTGGTACGATGCAAGCTATGATGATTACACGGGTCTCGATATTCCGCTCGACAGATATTTCCGCACAGCCGAATACGGTACTATGAGAAACTCCTGGGATACCAAAAATCCCACATTTGTCGGAATTCACGGCGGATTTACAAAGCTTGCTCACGATATGCTCGATGTTGGCGAATTTATCTTTGAAGACAACGGCATCAGATGGGCAAAAGACCTGGGCAATGACGACTACGGCCTCAAGGGCTATTGGGCAGATGAAGGATACAACATATATCGCAAACGCACCGAGGGTGAAAACTGTCTGGTAATAAACCCCCGTGCCGAATACTACGGTCAGGAGCTCTCTAAGGGTGCTAAGCTTTTGTTCTTTGAGTCCAAACCCAAAGCAGCAATGGCGGCATATGACCTCTCCGATGTATATTCGTCAGATGCCAAAAAGGTAACCAGAGGATACTATTTCGGTGATGACAGACATTCGCTTACCGTTCGTGACGAGATAGAGCTCATAAAAGAAAACAGTACTGTTTATTGGTTTATGCATACTCCTGCCTCAATTGAGATAAACGGTAACAAAGCTATTCTTTCGTACTCCGGCAAAAAGCTTGAAGCGGAAGTCCTTTGTGATGCCGACAGCTTTGAGCTTCTCGATATGGATCCCAAACCCTTTGACCATGTTCCCGTTGTTGAAGGTCAGGCAGTAAACTCCGGACGCAAGCTTGCGGTTAAGGCTACCGACTCGGGCAATTTCAGCATAACAGTCAAGCTTTCTCCCGTTCGCGATGATTATGAAATAACCCCCGCATCCAACGCATATATAAGCGACTGGACACTTCCCGACGGTGCGATAGAAGCTTCGCTTAAGCTTTCGTCAGTATCTGTTGACGGAAATCCCATTGAAGGCTTTAATCCTCTCGAAAATACCATTTCGATTTCCGTTCCCGTAAGTCAGACTGAGTTTCCTCAGATATCTGCACAAGCTCCGGTTGGAACGGTAAATGTTGAATACGGTGAAGATTTGTATGAAGGAGCAAAAATAACGGTTGACAATCCCGGTTCAAAAAGCGGAATATACTATGTTGATTTTGAATTTGATACAGACCGTGAGATAAAGGTTACAGACGATATCAAAGAAATTACCCCTTCAATCGGAAATTCAGGCATAAGCATTGTTAAGCAAAAGTCGTGGTTTTCAAATTCTGTTCCTCAGCCGGTCAACAATCCCGATAATCTGAGCGACGTTAATATGGAAACTCGCTGGGCAAGTGATTTGGACGGAGGATGGGTAGAATATGACTTTGGTAAACCTATCGACATAGACGGCATAGTGTATGCAATATATGACGGTACAAACAGAGCCAACAAATTTGAAATTCTCTATTCCGAAGACGGTATAAATTATAAAAGGGTATATAATGGTAAATCCCTGGGAACAAATTCAGGATACGAAAAGCTTGCAATTCCCGGCAAGGTAAGATTTGTGAGATATGTAGGACACGGATCAACTGTCGGAAATTGGACAAGTGTACTTGAGTTTGGTGCATACACAAAAAATTAACTTTAACAGAAAGGAGGTCTTATAATGAAAAGGTTTTTGCTATGCTTGATTTTGATTCAATGCATTATGCTTTCCCCACTTGGAGCAATTGCCTCAAAGTCAAAGCCCAACATGGTCTATGATTTTGAAGGTCAGGCATCGGAGGGGATAACCGTCGCTGGCAAAGAAACTCAGCGTTTCAAATCAACTTTTGAAACGGGAATAGGCGGCAGAGAAGACAATGGATATTCATACAAGGCTTTTGCAGGCGAACACACAGGAACAAGCGGCAACTCCATATACACCGTCACAATTCCCATCGGTACTTCCGAAAGCAGTGTGGTAACAACGGAGTTTGATCTCTATTGCAACATTTCTGCCAATCCCACAGCAAAAGAAAAAGTTGTTCCGGCTCTTTTGATTTATGTGTCAAATGTAAATATTTTGTGGCTTACTACCCAAAATATGAATTCGCCTCAGGAAGGCTGGAAAAAACTTATGATGTCCGAGGCGTATAACAATTCGTGGAACAGATTTGCTGTCAAAACAGATAAAGCACAAAGAACCTGCTCAGCGTATTTTAACGGCGAACAAATTGTTTCAAACATTCCTCTTCCGGACACATACACCGATTCATCGTGCATAAAGCTGGAATGGTCCTATTGGTACAATGCTCCGGGACCCGACTGCTTCTTTGCGTTTGATAACATAATAAGCTATGACGGAATTTTGACTCCCGACGACACAATCACATGGAAAACGCAAAACGGCGAAATAAAATCACTTTCCGAAATTGCTCCGGGAGATATGCTCAGCGTATCATACGAAAAATACAATTACAGTGATGAAGACACTGAGCTCACGGCAATTTTGCTTGTCAGAAACGGTTCAAAATTAATCAGTGCACGTTCTCAAAGGGTAAATGTTCCCTCGCTGGTAGAGCCAACTGTTATAGAATCGACACCTGTAGAAATCACCGATACCTCCGGGCTCGAGGTTAAGCTCATATTTTTAAACAGCTGGGAAGAGAGAATACCACTGTGTGAAGCATATGCACTGAATTAAAATTATACGGATTTAAAGCTTCGTATATAAAAAATTATAAGGGAGAGAAAATTTATGAAAAAATCATTGTCAATTATTTTAGCGGTATTAATGCTTATGGCATCACTTTCGTCGGTAACCTTTGCCGACAAACAGAATCCGTTCAATTCCTACAATTTTAACAATCAAACCGCCGACGGAATCACAAGCAACAGCAATGCAAACTACTTCTCACTCGGCTTTGAAGCAGGAATTGACGGCAAATCCGCCGATGACTATGCCTACAAGCTTACTGCTACAACGCATGGTTCTACATCAGGCGAAAAGAATTATGATTTAGTCATTCCGACAAATGCGCCGGATTCCGCCAACATTGTGGTTACCGAATTCGAAATGTATCCGAATATAACATATAAGTCGAGTGCCAGAGAGTCACAAAAACCAAAAATTACCATAAAATCAAGCGGAAAAGTTGTTGCGTATATAGAAATGAATAGGATATATCACAGTGCGCTCGGAAGCTGGGCTACAATAATATCAGAGCCGTCTGCGTATATGAACAAATGGTCTGAATTTAAGCTTGTTGTATATAAGGAAGACAATACAATTGACCTTTACTTGAAAGGCGCAAAAATTATTTCAAAGCTTTCTCTCGGAACTACTGCAGACACTTCAAAAATCAGCGTTGGCTGGAATTATTGGTATGATGCCCCCGGTGATAATTGTTATGTTGCACTCGACAACATAACCTCCTATAGTGTTTCCGAAATAAAAGAGCCGACCTTCAAAGCTCCCTCTGCAGCCGGATATGCAGTAGACAACACCGGCTGTGTAATTACCGTACCTGCATATGCAACCGGTGCCGACCTGATTGCAAATGTATTACCCGATGACGGATGCAGTGTAAGACTTATTGACGCTCTCGGCAACACCTTTGATCCTTCAAGACAAATCAGCAGAAATACCAAAGCCGTAGTTTCAAATGATAATTCATCTGCAACATATACAATAAATGTTTCAAATCAGATTGCAAACGATGATTTTGACTCATGGACTCTTTCTGGCATCGATATATCCGATGGCACTGCCGGCGGTACGCTTACCACAGGGACCGATACAATAAAATGGCGTGATTGGAACGCCAATGCAAACGGTTCGATTGCAATTGAATCGGAAGATGGCAGAGGCAAGGTTCTTCGCATAACCTCCGATGAAAGTCTTTCACAAACCGATTATTCGGGTCAGAGCGTAAATCTTATGGCATACACCTCCGCAGACTGCCTCATCAAAGCTCCCACAGTGGGCAAAACCTGGGTTTTCTCCTGTGATGTTAAGGGTGACACCCTTTCCAATCCCGCAGGTGTGCTTTTTGTGGATAAATCGGGTGATTACATAGACTGTATTAGACTCGGATACGACGGAATTGCCAACGAGGCACAATTAATCGGTAAGCTTTATAATGATAAATGGTACAACTGTGCAACAGTTATTGATACTAAAAATGGCATATACACAACCTATATTGACGGCATTTTGGCAGGCTCCAAACAAATCACTCCCACAAGCAGTGGAATCGACCAAATAAGACTCTATGTCAATAAGGTTAAAGGAGTTAATCAGAGCGTATGGTTTGACAATTTCAGTATTTATGAATTTGAAAACACCTCCGACTACAGCACCACCGCTTTTTCAACTCAAATCACTTCAAATAACAAAGATGTGGTAATAGGCAAGGGAAGTCTCAAAAATATAATCACACTCACATCCGATATAACTGCCGATGTTCTCAAATCATCTCTTGTGTCTGACAGCGGTGCCGAAATTTCAGTGCTTGGCGTAAATGCAGGCGACAAAGTAACGGTAAAGAGCCAAAACGGCAAAAACACTGCTGAATATGTGATTGCAAACGAAAACGGAATTGTTGATTTTGATTTTACAGCTGCGGTAGATTCCAATTCTGTTGGATACATTTCGGCAGACTGCGAATACACCGGTGCACAGAAGCCTATGATTGTTGCCGCACTTTATAACGGCAATAAACTTGTTAAGCTTGGTTCGGTAGGACAGGATTTGTCTTCACTGAATTATCCCGGTTATCTTTCCGGTGGTGTAAAAATCGAAAGCGAAGACATATGGACCGATCTCAAAATAATGATTTTTGAATCAGCCCAAAATCTCAAGCCTCTCGCTCAAAACAAATATATTCATAAATAATAAGCAGGAGCCAATATGAATAAAATTAAATACTTTGTAAAACCCAAGGTTTTGTTTATTATGTATTTGGCTGTATGTGTTATTGTGTTAAGTTCAAATATTTCGGAAGCGGCTGTACATGCTGCCGCTTCCGAAAATGAATTTGAGGTTTTGTATGAGGATTTTGAAACTTACACATCAAACACAGCTGAGGGAATGTGGAAATCGGAAATTCTTACATTTTCAGCCGATCCGGGTATGGTTTATCCTGCTGCCACACCGCTTGGTACGGGGGCAGCGGTTGTATCCGGCAATTCGCTTACTTCATCCCTCAATATACATACTCGTTCAAATAAGTCAAATATTTTGCTTGAATGTTTGCTGTATGCAGACGGTAAATGGGGAATTGAAATTGAAGATAACCTTGGCAGATGCAACAGACCGGAATTTCCGGCATTGCAGTGCAATAAGTGGTTGAATATCTCTGTAAGCTTTGATATATCGGGCAAATTATACACTGTTTTGTGCGACGGTGCTGTCATTATGAACGGTGCTATCGAGTTGTCTGATATTGCAGTTATTAGGTTATATACCGATTACGGCAAAATTATATACGACAATCTTTCGCTTTCATATAATCCAAAGCTTGCTCCGATTTCTTTGGGTGCAATAAACGGCGATTCGGTTTTGTACAATCAGCATGGCATATTTCCGCCCGGCTGTGAATCGGTAATGATTAGCTTTACCCAAAATATCGATTCGGCAAGCGTAATCAACAATGTAGCATTGTATACATCTGACGGTGCAGCGGTTTCGGCGTGGACTTGTGCACAGGAGAATATGATATTCATAACGCCTGCCGATGGATTTACCGCCAACACTGATTATACGCTAAAACTCGGCAAAAATATTTCTTCGGCTTTCCTATCGATTGCTGATGAATATGAATTTGAATTTAAAATTTCCGATTCAAACGCAGATTTTGAATTGGCTCGCGACGATTTTGATTTGTGGACAATAACCGAGGTAAATATAAAAGATGACCAAATAGGTCAGATAAAAGAAGGAACCGGAGACATAAAATGGGCAAACTGGAGCTCCAACGATAACGGTACAATTACAATTGAAAGCGAAGCCGGAAGAGGCAAGGTTCTCAAAATATGCTCCGATGAATCAAACTCTGCGGTTTCGTACAACGGTCAAAGTGTAAACCTCACTGCATACACCGGCAAGGACTATTTAAAAAAAGTTCCCACACCGGGTAAGGTATGGGTATTTTCGTGCGATATTAAAGCAGACAGGATAGCAAATCCATCCGGTATGCTTATTCAAACATCGTCGGGCAAATACATAAATCTGATTAATCTTTCAAATAATGCTTTACTTGATTCATCAGGCTTTATCGGCAAGATATACGCCGGCAGATGGTATAATTATACTACCGCCGTAAATCTTAAGCAGGGAATTTGCAACACCTATCTTGACGGTGTGCTCGTAAGCTCGTCGGCGATTACGGCTCTTGATGACAATATCTCGCAGATAAGACTTTATGTAAATAAGGTAAAGGGTGTTAAGCAGTCGCTGTGGTTTGATAATTTCAGCTTTAGAGAATTTGATTCTATGTCTGATTTTGCCACATCATCGGCATCCACCTTTATCACCTCAAACAGCGGAGCTGTCAAAATCGGACGCGGAAGTCTCAAAAACATAATCACTGTTAATGAAAACACGGATATTTCTTCTCTCAAGGATGCGCTCACCTCATACACCGATGCCGATATTCAGATATCAGGCAATGATTCTGATATTATCACTTCTGATACAGAAATAACCGTAACGAGCTCGGATGGAACAAATAAAGCACAGTATTATGCCTCTGTAAACGGAATTACCACACCGCAATTTGCACCCGAAACAATATCAAAAGACGGATATATCCGTGCCGATTGTGAATATTCGGGCACCAAAAAACCGATAATGGTTGCAGCCATGTATAATGGGGATAAGCTTATATCTGTCGGTACGATAGGTGAAGACTCCTCATCGCGCAATATAAACGGCTGTCTTTCGGGCGGTGTTAAAGTAAGCGAATATGCTAAGTGGACTGATTTGAGGGTTTTTGTTATCGATTCGTTGTCAAACGTAAAACCCCTTACCCCCAAAAGCATTTTGCCAAATGAATAATAAAGCTACATATGTACCCCAAGCCTTACCATTTTGTGGGAGTGTGCATGGCATATTGCAATTGCCAAAGCATCTGCCACATCGTCGGGCTTGGGTATTTCATTTAACGAAAGCAATGCCTTTGTCATTTGCTGAATTTGCCCTTTTGCCGCTCTTCCGTAGCCAACAACCGATTGCTTTACCTGAAGCGGCGTATATTCAAATATGGGAAGTCCGCTGTTTACTGCCGCCAATAGAATTACTCCCCGTGCCTGACCAACCTGCAGAGCGGTTTTTGCGTTGTTGTTAAAAAACAGCTCCTCTATAGCCATGCAGTCAGGAGAGTATTTTTTTATTGCATCGTCAATACTTTCATATATGAGCTTGAGCCTTTGCTCCATTGCAAGTCCGGCTTTGGTTGTTACTGCAAAATAATCTATAACCTTAAATTTGTTGCCCTTGTGTTCTATTATTCCCACACCCACAATTGCAAAACCGGGATCGATTCCGAGTATAATCATTCTTTTCCTGCCCCTCTGTATATTTATGCATATTATACATTATTTTGTTTAAATATTCATGATTTTATTCAGATTTACATATTGCAAATTTTTACTGCTTGCATTATAATAACATACATAAGATAATTATACCATTTTTTTGGAGGTAAATCAATATGGCAAAAGAAAAAGTTATATTAGCATATTCCGGCGGACTTGATACTTCTATCATTATTCCGTGGCTCAAAGAGAACTACGATTATGAAGTAATTGCTGTCTGCGGTGATGTCGGTCAGGGCAAAGAGACCGAAGGGCTTGAAGAAAAAGCTCTCAAAACCGGAGCATCCAAGCTTTATATAGAAAATCTTCAGGAAGAATACGTTACCGATTTCATCTGGCCCACACTCAAAGCCCACGCAGTATACGAAGGCAAATATCTTCTCGGTACATCTCACGCACGTCCCTGCATCGCAAAGAGAATTGTCGAAATTGCAAAAGCCGAAGGCGCAACAGCAATCTGCCACGGCTGTACCGGTAAGGGCAACGACCAGGTTCGTTTTGAGCTGACAATAAAGGCTCTTGCTCCCGAAATGAAAATAATTGCTCCCTGGAGAATCTGGGATATCAAATCAAGAGAAGACGAAATTGACTATGCCGAAAAAAGAGGCATTCCCGTACCTGTAACCAAAGACAATAACTATTCTATGGACAGAAACATCTGGCACCTTTCTCACGAAGGTCAGGATCTTGAAGACCCTGCCAATGAGCCAAATCTTGACAAGATTTTAAAGCTCGGCGTTTCTCCCGAAAAGGCTCCCGATGTTCCCACATATATCGAAATTGATTTCGAAAAGGGTATTCCCACCAAGATTGACGGTGTAGAATACGGCCCCGTTGAGCTTGTCAAAAAGCTTAATGAAATTGGAGGTGCCAACGGTATCGGTATCGACGACATTGTAGAAAACAGACTTGTCGGTATGAAGTCCAGAGGTGTATACGAAACTCCCGGCGGCACAATTTTATATGCTGCACACAAAGAGCTCGAATATCTGTGCCTCGATAAGCAGACTCTTCACTACAAGCAGGAGGTTGCCAATAAGTTTGCAGAGCTTGTGTATGACGGCCTTTGGTACACACCGCTTCGCGAAGCACTTTCTGCATTTGTTGATTCCACTCAGCAAACCGTTACCGGTAAGGTCAGACTCAAGCTCTATAAGGGTAACTGCACACCTGCAGGCACAACATCTCCTTATTCACTTTATAACGAAGAGATTGCTACCTTCGATGCCGACGAAGTGTATAATCAGAAAGACTCCGAAGGATTTATCAATTTGTTCGGTTTGCCACTCAAGGTTCGTGCTATGATGATGCAGAAAAATAAAGAAGAAAATAAATAATTCATCATATAAATAAAGACCTGCTAAATAAATTCAAGCTTTTTTCATGAATTTATTCAGCAGGTCTTTTTGGTTCAGATTCTTTTATCTGCAAAAAACTCCTGCATAACCGCCCTACATTCATCTTCGCAAAATCCGTAGTATACTTCAGGCTTCCATGGTGTCATGCGTGACAAATCAGTCACCGATCCCATGCACCCGGTTTTTGGCTCCATACATCCGATATACACTCTTTTTAATTTTGTGTTCAGTATTGCACCTGTGCACATGGCGCATGGTTCCATCGTTACATAAAGCTCGCAGCTGCAAAGCTGCTTTTCTCCTCTTTTTTTCAGAGCTTCTCTGATTGCAAGCATTTCGGCATGAGCCGTATTGTCGCACAGTGATTCGCAACGGTTGTGTGCAGAGGCAATAATCTCGTTGTCACACACAAGCACAGCCCCCACAGGCACCTCGTTTTCGTTATATGCTTTTTTTGCCTCTTTTATAGCTTCTTTCATAAAATTCATGGTTTTACCACCTTTGACCTAAACGCTTCGAGATTTTCTGTTTCAGAAAAAATACTCTTTTCATATTGCAAAGCTTTTGACATAAAAATAAAAAAATAACGTACACCGATGTGTACGTTATCAAAAGCGGAAGACGAGATTCGAACTCGCGACGTTCACCTTGGCAAGGTGACGCTCTACCACTGAGCCACTCCCGCATAACTCTTAATGCAAGATGTATTATATCATCTCATTATCCGTTTGTCAAGCTTTTTTTTAATTTTGTATAAAATATTCACTAAATCACACAATAATTCAAAAAGGTTTGGTAAAGTTTTTTTACAGTACTTGAAAGTTTTTCTTGCTTTTTTTATTCCAATATGATAAAATATTATGCGGTAAATACACACATATGCCGATGCAGGCAAGTTTGCGGCAAAAATCCGACATAGTTTTTGCTGTCTTGTGTGCAGATGACGCATATGGAGGGTAAAAAAACGGAGGTGAATTTATATGTCAGTTATTTCAATGAAACAGTTGTTAGAAGCAGGTGTTCATTTCGGACACCAGACCAGAAGATGGAACCCCAAAATGGCGGAATACATCTACACAGAAAGAAATGGTATTTACATCATCAATCTTCAGAAAACAGTTAAGAAGGTTGTTGAAGCTTACGATTTCATCAAAGAAGTTGCCGAGAGTGGTCAGGATATCCTTTTTGTAGGCACCAAAAAACAGGCTCAGGAATCCATAAAAGAAGAAGCGGAAAGAGTCGGCATGTATTTTGTTAATGCAAGATGGCTCGGCGGTATGCTCACCAACTTCAAAACAATCCAGAAGAGAATCGGCAGACTCAATCAGCTCAAGAAGATGGAAGAAGACGGCACATTTGATCTTCTCCCCAAAAAGGAAGTTGTTAAGCTTCGTCTCGAATGTGAAAAACTCGAAAAGTACCTCGGCGGTATCAAAGACATGAAGAAGCTCCCCGGTGCTATGTTCGTTGTAGACCCCAGAAAAGAAAAAATTGCTGTTTCTGAAGCTAAGAAACTCGGTATTCCTGTTGTTGCTATTGTAGATACCAACTGTGATCCCGATGATGTTGATTATGTAATCCCCGGTAACGATGATGCTATCAGAGCAGTAAAGCTTATTGCTTCAACCATGGCAAATGCTGTTGTTGAAGGCAGACAGGGTGAAGATGCTCCCCAGGCAGCCGAAGAAGCTCAGGAAGAAGCATAATTCCATTATTAATCAAAAAAAATTTCGGGAGGTAATATAAATTGTTTACAGCTAAAGATGTAAAAGAACTCAGAGAAAGAACAGGCTGTGGAATGATGGACTGCAAAAAAGCACTCACAGAATCCGACGGCGATATGGAAAAAGCTATTGAATTTTTAAGAGAAAAAGGTCTTGCGGCTGTTGCCAAAAAAGCAGGCAGAATTGCAGCAGAAGGCATTGTTAGCACATATATTAGCGAAGACGGCAAGGTCGGTGCTATAGTCGAAGTTAATTCCGAAACCGACTTTGTTGCCAAGAATGCCGATTTTATTGAATTTTCAAATCAGATTGCAAAAATCGTTGCAGAAAACAATCCCGCAGATGTTGACGCATTAAAAGCATTAAAATATAACGATTCTCTCACAGTAGAAGAAATGCTCAGAGAAAAGGTTCTCACCATTGGTGAAAACATGAACATCAGAAGATTTGCAAGATTTGAAGGCGCCGTAAGCTCCTATATCCATGGCGGCGGCAAAATTGGTGTTCTTGTTAACTTTGACACAGCAGCAGCCAAAGACAAGATTGCAGCTATGGCTAAAAATGTTTGCATGCAGATTGCATCCATGAACCCCAGATACAAAGATGAAGCTTCTGTTCCTGCCGAAGAGGTTGCAAAAGAGAAAGAAATCCTCACTCAGCAGGCCATCAACGAGGGTAAACCCGCTGCAATTGCAGAAAAAATGGTTGCCGGAAGAATTAAAAAATTCTTCAAAGAAATTTGCTTGCTTGATCAGGCATACATCCTCGACGGTGATATCAATGTCGAAAAATATATTGCTAACACTGCAGATGAAATCGGCGAAGCTGTTGTACTTGCAGATTTTGTTAGATTTGAAAAAGGTGAAGGCATAGAGAAAAGAGAAGACAACTTCGCAGATGAAGTTGCAAGCATGATTAAATAAACACATCATTTTGACAATTTAGCTTAAAACCTCAAAAACACTGTATTTTTCCGGTGCTTTTGGGGTTTTTGTATTTTATAAAAAATATATAACTAAATTAAGATGTCACCCGCCTCTATAGGCGGCGTGTGACATTTGATTTTTTCAGTGGGAGTTCAATCTCCCACTGAAAACGTTGAATGATGCGGCTTTGCCGCTTATTGAAAAAGAGGTAAAATAAAGAGAATCGCATTTAAGTCATCCAAACAAAAATTGTATTGTGACAACAGTATTATTTTCTGATAAATATTGATATATTTACACGCATTTACAGTAGAGAAATATTGTTATCTCTTGACACATCAACCATACTGTGGTATAATTTTAGTAAATTTACCATAACTTTATGCGAGGGGGGTTTTTGTGAAACAGAGAAGAACACGGGAAGAGGTAAAAGAGGCCATTTTAGGGGCA
>JAEDEG010000165.1 GCA_016293435.1 Clostridia bacterium | reverse complement strand
TATGATAATTCTGTTATGGAAAATTTCTTTGGAATATTAAAGCAGGAAATGTATTACGGAACTACATATTACAGCTTTGATGAGCTTAAAGAAGCTATTGAAAGATATATAAAATATTACAACGAGAAAAGGATAAAAGAGAAACTTGGGTGGATGAGTCCGGTTGAGTATCGGCTCAACACCTTGGCTGCATAAAAATAGCGTAGCAGTCATTAAACTACTACGCTATAAAAAGTCTAACTTTTTGGGGTCACATCACAAGAAAGGCGGTTATTTTACTTTTACAGTAAATGCTTTTAAAAACACGATAATAAAAAATATAATTCTTAATGCCCTTTGCAGACATCAACATCTGCAAAAGGCAATTTTATTTTGGATAGGATATGATAAGATTTATTATTCTTCAAATCCAACATATACATATTCACGCATTATGACTTCTTCTGTTCGACTGCGAATGTTATTGATTTTTTTGCACCCACTCTATTTGACCTGCTTCTTTTTACTGTTCTGTAACGCCTTTTTTCTCTGCCATTTTTGCTTATTAATTTCCAAAAATTTTTGCTGATTATTTTCCAAAAAGCTATTGATAAATTTTTGTAAATGCGATATAATAAGTTTGCTAAACATAATCAAATAAAAGAAAACTTCGGAGTATTCTGTAAGAATATTATACTCTTTTTTCTGCCATACTATTTTTTGAAATTTGTTAAAAATGCAAGCTTCATTAAAATAGCGTGGTAGAACTTCC
The DNA here is from genome assembly GCA_016293435.1 of Clostridia bacterium. Taxonomy (GTDB): domain Bacteria; phylum Bacillota; class Clostridia; order UMGS1810; family UMGS1810; genus RGIG1828. Next base: position 4,046 of record JAEDEG010000165.1, on the reverse strand, counting down.
TATTTTTATTTAATTATGTTTAGCGGCAGTCGAAGTTTGCGTTTTTGTGCGCCAGCATATTGTTGGCGCATTTTTTTTGACAAATGCAATAACAAACACAAAACAATCAATCAAAAATGCTGAACCGAAAAACCGGCTCAGCATTTTTGATTGATTAGATCTTAATATTTGCAAATTATTTAACAGCAACAAAGACCTTTTCTTCGCAGGACTTATAAGCTGCTTCAACAACCTTTTGATCAAAAATTGCGCTATCGATACATACAGGAGGACAGGTATCGTTTATGATGGCATCCCCAAATTGCTCAACCTCTTTGGTATACATATTGCCAAGAGGTGTACCCTCGAGAGAAAGGGGAACTATTTCGTTTCTTTCTTGATTTGCATCATATTCAAGAGAATCGTCGCTAATGAGAATATTTACAGTACCAACCTCTGCCTGAGCAAGTGTGCCGGAAGCAACGATAGAACCCTTTGTGCCGTAGATTTCGAGCTTAGCAACAGAAGCTGCATCGGGAATGTTGAAATTTGAATCAACAAATGCAGTAGCGCCGTTTTCCATTTTCATAATAACAGCCGAAGAATCATCAACCTCGTAGCCAAAGGTCTGAGTTTGATTGAAAGCAACAACTTCGGTTGTCTTTAGACCGGAAAGATAGTGAAGAAGGTCAATAACATGGATACCCATATCAACAAGAGCGCCGCCTCCGGAGAGAGCCTTTTTCTGTCTCCATGCACCTTCAATATCGGGATACCAGCAGGTGAACTGACCGCGCATTGAAACAATATCGCCGATTTTGCCCTCAGCAATAATTTCTTTGATTCTCTGATGGTATCCATGGAATCTCATAAGGAAGCCAATGCTGATTTTAACACCGTTTTCTTCACATACCTTTTTGATTTCTTCGGCATCTTCAACAGTGAGAGCAACGGGCTTTTCAAGAAGGATATGTTTTTTTGCTTTTGCAGCGGCAATAGCCTGCTCCTTGTGGAAAAATACGGGAGAAGCAATGTATACAGCTTCGATCTCGTCTTGAGCGAGAATTGCTTCGTAGTTATCAAATGCATACTGTGCATTGTATTTTTCTTTAACTGCGTTGGCAATGTCGAGGTTAGCATCCATCACAGATACCAATTCTACATTGTTGGCAAGCATCATGCCGGGAATGGTTTTTCTGTCTGCGATACCACCGCAGCCGATAACGCCCCATTTAATTTTTTTCATGGTTTTAATCTCCTTAAAAATAATTTACTCTATAAATTAATTCGACAAATAATTTCATAATCCTTTTATAAAGAGGGAATTTTTAAAAGAGACGGCGGAATCCTCCGCCGCCCTTAAAGAATTATGTATTTATTATTTTAAGTGTTTTTCGATAACTGCTTTGAGACCATCGATACATCTGTTGATGTGTACTTCTTCCCATGAGGGATGGAGGAAGAGACAAACAGTCTGAGCTCTGAGAGCGTTTGCATTCTTACAAAATACCTTGCTGTAGTCTACCGCGTCTGCATCTGCATATTCTTTGGATTCAAAGGGGAACTTAGCTGTGCCGAAGCCGCCGTGTTCTCTGTATGCCTTTTCTTCGTAAGCTTCGGGCCACTGAATACCATAGCAGGGGATGCCGGAAGCACCAAGCTCTTTTACGATGGTAGGACCGTCGCAGTCGAGAACATCAAGGTCTACAAGCATTGGGTACCACCAGTAAGCGTTCTTTCTTTCCGGTGTGTTAACAGGGAGCTTTTTAATGCCCTTGTAACCTGCAAAAGCCTCGTCATACATCTTAGCATATTTGAAACGACGTGCGAGGTTCCAGTTGTCAAGTCTCTTGAGCTCGTTGATACCGATGATTGACTGAATTTCGGTCATTCTGTAGTTAAAGCCGACTCTTCTGTGGATGTAAGGAAGTTTTTCTTCAAGAGCAAGCATACTCATTCTTGTTTTTACATCGTAGCCGTGGTCTCTGAATGAACGGCATTCCCAACCCAACTCTTCGTCATTTGTAACAACCATACCGCCTTCTCCGCCGGTTGTGAAATGCTTGCTCTGGCAGAAGCTGAAGCAGCCTACATCACCGATGAGACCTGCTTTAACGCCTTTGTATTCACCGCCGAAGCACTGTGCACAGTCTTCTACAACCTTGAGGTTGTGCTTTTTGGCAATTTCAAGAACAGGACCCATATCTGCAACTGTACCATAGAGGTGTACAACGATGATAGCCTTTGTTCTGGGAGTTATAAGAGCCTCGATGCAAGCGGGATCAATTGTGTGGTCGTCGGTTACATCTGCAAACACAGGAATAGCGCCTGCCTGAACTACCGAGAAAGAGGAAGCAATAAAGGAGTAGGAGGGAACGATAACTTCGTCTCCGGGGCCGATATTGAGGGAGGAAAGAGCAATGTGAAGAGCTGCTGTACCGTTGGTGCAGGAGATAGCCATTTTAGCGCCAATCCATTTTGCCCATGCTTCTTCAAATTCCATACCCTTGGGACCGGTCCAGTAGTTTACTTTACCGTTTTTGATAGGTTCGAGAACATCTTCGAGAGTTTCGGGTGCGAACTGGGGCCACATTGGGAAGCCGAGCTCCTCAACGCCGGCACCGTTCATTACGATTTCTTTTTCTGCCATGATTAAATCATCCTTTCATACATTAAATATAATATTTTTATTTAAAAAGGCAGTCAAATATATATTTTGCTCCGCCTTTAAATTCTGCGTTATCTCCGAGAGTTGACGCCTCAACCGTGACTTTTCTGCCGGGGAGCGACAGCTTTGAAATTGCTGTTTGGAGCTTTGATATAAAGCTCTCACCCAAAATCAGAATATCACCGCTGATAACCACTGCCTCGGGGTCAAATATATTGATAAGATTGTTTATACCAAAAGCCAGCGTATTACACACCTTGTCTATGTATAAGGTGAGGTCACTGCTTTTTGAAGCGACCCGGACAAGATCTGAAGCCGTTATCTCTCCGGAGCATATTTCAGATGCCTTTTCTAAAATTGCAGGAACACTGACCAAAGTTTCAATGCATCCTCTTGAGCCGCAACGGCACCTTTTGCCGTTCATATCCACGCTCACATGACCAAACTCACACGCCATGCCCGCACTGCCCAAAAATGGAGCGCCTCCAACTATTGCTGATGCGCCGACACCGTCGCTTATATCAACAGATATAAGGTTTTCGGCATCAATTTCGCCAAACTCCATTTCGGCATATGCCGAAAGAGCAGAGTTGTTGCAAATTGCAACCCTTGAATCGGGAAAGCTCTCACACACAGCCTTATAAAAATTGTCACCCGGTATGATGTTTAAAACAGTGGATGAAACCACATTCTTCTCAGAGTCTATAATTGCGGGAACTCCCAAGGTTATACCAAGGAGCTCGCCGTGGTTTTCGACCGTAACATTTTCTTTCAAAAAGTCCACAAGCAAATCCGATATGGGCTGTGAGCTGTCGTAGCGCATTTTTTTGGAAAAAATTTCGTTAAAAGACAAATCAAAAAGACACAGTCTGAAATGATTACCTGAAACAGTTGCCACAGCAAAATAGCCTCCCGACGGATTTACCGACAGCGAAATTGCCTTTCTTCCGCTGGTGTTGGCGCTTTTTATGCCCGATTCAACCACAAGCCCCTTGCCGATGAGCTCTTCTACCAAAGCAGAAACGGTGGTTGCGCTCATTTTGGTAAGCTTTTTGATATCGGCTCTGGAAATACCGTCAACCTCGTGAATAAGAGAAAAGACCAGCTTTAAATGATTTTCTTTAATAAGCTGCTGACTGTTTACCGATGCACTCAAAATATCACCTCTCGTTAATTTGTCCAGTGGATTTACAAATTGATTATATTACAATATGGAGGCTTTGTCAAGATTTTTTTGAAATTTTTTTAAAATTTATTTGCTGAAATCAATATTTATAAAAAAAGCGCGACAGTCATAAAAACTGCCACGCCGTAAATACTGATTATATGGTGCCAAATCAGTACATTTTCAATAAGCGGCAAAGCCGCGTCATTCAACGTTTTCAGTGGGAGATTGAAC
>JAEDEG010000164.1 GCA_016293435.1 Clostridia bacterium | reverse complement strand
TATAGAATATGACGCATGGGGCAAGCCGATATTTGAGCAAGCGTCAAGCGGATCAGAAGCCCTGCTTATGGCTATGATAATGGCGGCAGTTAACGTCGGCTACCGCAGCTATTTCTACGACTTCGACACCGAACTCTACTGCCTTCGCTCACGTTACTATGACCCCGAAGTTGGTAGATTCATCAATGCGGATGATACCAATTTTTTGGGATATACCTGTACTTCGCTTGGAATGAATCTTTTTGCATATTGTGAAAATAATCCGGTGAACGATGAGGATTTTACCGGACATTATAGTTCAAAAAAAGCCATAGAGTATGCCAAAAAATGGTGGTACAGAAATAATCCTGATTACAAATTTAATGACGGTGGAGATTGTGCAAATTTTGTATCTCAATGTTTATATGCAGGTGAGTATTCAAATATGACCGGAGTGGGGAGCAGTGGATGGCATCATTATAGGGTTTGGGCGATGGGAAAAAGATATTTTCAAATATCGAATGCTTGGGGAATTGTAAAGTATTTGAAAAATTGGATTTCAAGAAATACAATAACATTTACAAACAAAAAGTCTAACAACGATAGTAATTATAAAGATTTTATAAAAAAACTATCTTCATATTCAAATGGAAAAGCTGTCATTTTCTTTATGAGAAGCGACAAAACAGAATACCATCATGCTGTAATAAGCGGTGCTTATAAAAATGATAATTTGTATTACTATGGTCATACAGACCCCAAAAATGGGGATGGATCTGATTATAAGGCAAGTCTGTTATATGTATTGAAAAAGAGAGTTACAAAAGAAGACATTTCTGTAAATCATTTTAACAAAAAATATCTAAATGATGTTTATTACAAGAAAATTCAGGTGATGTTTCTATGAAAAAAACAGCTTTTTTGATAATATTTGTTTTGTTGATTCTCGGCATTGGTGCAAGTATTTTCGTTAAGTCCAAAACCGAAACTGCTCCTCAATGTATAATCGAGGAGGTAGAAAATTATGAGATTAAGAATGTTTCGTACAATTTTAATAAGCTTGACGGGATGATAAAAAAATACGAAATTCAGGTAAATTGTCTGCTGTCCTTTTATTTGGATGGGGAGAAAACGGAAGACAATGAAGAACATTATTTTCACACGTCAGATGATGAATTCTTTAATTATGCAAAGGAAAATTCCGATCAATACGGACTCTATGAAGTTACATTTAGAATTAACAATAGATCAAACGAAATGATGTTTGATATTGATTGGATTCTTGAAAGTGAAAGGCACGCTGTCATAGAGACTGATTTTGCAGTAGAAGGAAAATCAGTTGACGCAAAAAAAGAAGAACAGTTCGGTTTTGTTGTGCTTATAGACAGAGCTGATATGTCCGAGGAGCAGGTGAAAAATTTACTGATTTCCGATGGATTAAAGATCAAATATAAAACCGGCAGCAATTATGATGATTATCAAGAGATTTATTTTAAGTCAAAATAATAAGATGACAGACAATGCAGCCATGAAAATATCGGCAAACGTGTATTTGATATCATTCCTTTTCTCTTTATATTTTTCAAGATGATACCTGTGTTCTCTTTACACCGAAATGAACACAGTATCATAAATCCGCACACGGTTGCCGCATACTTCAACCTTTCGACCGCAAATCAGGGCACGGCAACCGTGTGCGATTATACAACAAGACTAACCTGAAAAAGGCTCCCGTTTAGGGGAGCCGGCGCATATTTAAGGACAAAGGAACAAACTCACGCTTACGATACTCTCATAAAGATATTATTTTGTTTGAAGACATCACGTCGAACTACTTGATATTTTGCTGAAGCATTATATATAGCTAACATTCCACCAACAAAACCATGTGAAAGTTTCAGAGAAAACAATATTTTTCTGAAATCAGAAATTTGGAACCGTTCCGCTGAATCTATCGATTTGACGGAGTATTTGCATCAGCTCCTCCGGCGTTTCCGTACAGCCGTTTTCCAGCCATGTGACATACAAGTAAAAGATCGCACCGAGGCGGTAGTTTTCATAAAAACTTTTAATTCTGTCGTTTATATCAAAGTGGCCTCGAAACATCATAAAGCTGTCAAAAAGAACCCCTGTCATTCCGGTGTTCATCATTGAAAGACCGATGTCTTTTGTTTCATTCAAGTGGCGGAATATCTCAAGCCTGTAATCGTCATAAGAATCAAACGACCTTGTTTTTAACGATTCGATAAAGACGGCAGTAATACCGGAAATGCCGTCCGTTAAAATATCTTCTTTCTTGCTGAAATTGCGATAAACGGCGTTTCTTGACACTCCTGCCTTTTGGGCAATTTCGGTGATGGATATTCTTTCAAATTGCTTTTGCTCCATCAGGGACATCAAAGCATTGAAAATACATTCCTTTGAAAACCGTTTTGCTTCTTTGTTTGATGCGTTTGCCATGTCAAATTCCCCCTGTTTGTGACGCCGTGCCGCTTTGCCCTTGATTTCGCAAGAAAAAGCCCCTTTGTAATACTTTATAGCGAATTGCTTCGTTCAGATTTATCGCTTTTCGACCTTTTTTCAAGTAAGATCAGCGCAAAGACGAAAAGGCTGTACAGCATAAACAGGTAGAACGGAAAAAGTGAAGTAGACAGATTTTCTGCTATCATCCCGAATAACCACGGCATAAACATGATTCCGACATAGCATGCTGTTTGCTGAAGACCCATGATAGATCCGGAAATATCTCTTCCGAAGATTTTGGGTGTAAGATGTGTGAGATTCGGAAATATCGGTCCGATTCCCATACCGATAAAAAACAGCGCAACAGAAGATACCGTTACATGAAGCGGCAGCATCAATAATACAATTGCAAAAAGCATAACAAGACTTGATGAATGCACAATTGTCCAACGGCTGAGTTTTTTTGCAATAAGCCCTGACAGGAATCGTCCTGACGTGAGTCCGATATAAAACAACATCGCTATTTGCGCTGCGCGATCAGCCGATACTCCCTTTGTGTTGACAAAAAAACTGCTGCACCAACCGCCGGCAGTAAGTTCTACTGCACACGATGCAAAAAAGGCAAATGAACTCATAAGAGCCGTTGGCATTCTGAGCATTTGGGAAAGACTTAAAAGCTTGCTCTCGCCGCTGTTGTTCTCAGCGTCTTTTTGCTCGGCCTTCTTCCATAGCGGAAGCGCCAGGATGGCTACAACAGAAATGGCAGACTGGATAACAGCAACGAGGATATAGCCCTTTCGCCAGTTGTTATCAACCCTTAATGCGGCAGACATCAGATATGGGCTGACAGCTATCCCCAATCCATAAAAACAATGTAAGAAGTTCATCTTTGATGCGCTGTAATGCAAGGCGACGAAATTATTTAATGCAGTATCAATTGAACCGGCTCCCAGTCCCAGCGGAACAGCCATTATGAAGAAAAAGATGGGGCTTTTTGTAAATGCAAAGCCGAACAACGCAACGGCAGTCATCACTGTACTTACAGCTGTAACGCCACCCACGCCAAAGCGTTTTATAACTTTAGCGCTCATAAGACTTGATACAATCGTACACGCACTTACGGTTGCAGAGATATATCCGGCAAGCGAAATCGGCAAGTTTAATTCCTTATAAATGACCGGCCACGCCGAACCGAGAACCGAGTCGGGCAGTCCAACACCTATAAAGCATATGAATATTACAATTAAAAGCGATATCATCTGATTTGCAGATCCTTTCAGGCTGTATGTTTTTATAAGTTGCTCTGATCGTTCCTTATCACTGAAAACAGTTCAACCATTTCGTCCGGTGTTTCTTTGAAGTCCCTCTTGATCCACTCATCCAGTAATCCGTAAATTCCGTATGCATAGAAGCGGAATTTGTAACAATCCAATGCGGTAACATCGTTCTGCGGCAACATTACGATGCAACACGCATCGTAAATACTGTGTTGCATTTCTGCATTGTATATTGTTTTTAACACATTTTGAATACTGTAATTGAATTCAAAAAATACTTTCGCATTTGAAAAGCGAAGGTTCTGATATTCCGATATATACCGTTCCCACAGCTTTACAAGTTTGAAAGACAGAGCTTCCGATTTTGTTGAAAAATTACGAAACCAAGTAGAGCGGCCGACATCCGCTAAGTTTGTAATGTCGGTTATTGTAATTTTATCTATACTTTTCTCGCTCATCAGCTTAATTAAAGCATCTGACATACATTCTTTCAAAAAATCCGTTGTTTTTGTTCCTCTTGCCATGAACTCCATTCCTCCAAAAGGTACATATAGGGCAAAATGTTGCTTTAGGCTTCATCCCTATTGTAAAGAAAATATAGAGACGCTATAATGATACTAAAGTATCTTTTTGACACTTTGGTATCATTTCGATTTATTTTACCATATTTTAAGCGAACTGTCAATGGCTGTCATCATTTTCAAATAATATACCTTGCTGAAAGTGTTGAGATAATAGAATCTGTTAGAGAAGGAAAACGGTTTCTGAGGCTTTGGCTTATTGATTCTCCTGACAGGCTTTTCTGTATTTTGCCGGCGTGTTTCCATACTGCTGTTTGAAATCCCGGATGAACTGAGTTGTGTCGGCATAGCCTATGGTATCACAAATTTCATTAAGCCTCTGATCCGTGGTCTGAAGCAGCTTTTTTGCCTGTTTCAGCTTAAATTCCCGAAGAATTTTGGTAAAGGTCGAGTTGGCTTCCTCCCGAAACAGGAAGATTCATCAATGCGGATGATACGGCATATCTCGGATATGATAGTTCGCCGCTTAGTATGAATATATTTGCGTATTGTGAAAATAAGGCTCTATGTCAATAGTTGGGGTAAAAAAACCCAAAAAATGAAAAGAAATAAAGG
>JAEDEG010000163.1 GCA_016293435.1 Clostridia bacterium | reverse complement strand
TGCTATCGGGAATCAATTATGATTACAACGGTATGTTTGAAATAACCGATTACACTGTCAAAAAAGACTCCTACATAATTAATCCCGCTGTAATTGTGCCGGGGGATGAAATATCCTTTGAATTAACTTTCAAAAACAAAACAAATGATGAAAAGTCGGGGAACGTGTATTTTGCAGCATATGAGGGGGGCAGGCTGTCGTATGTTAATTTTCAGGCCATGAATATAAGCGCAAATGTTAGGTCAGCTGTTGTTTCGTCAGACAACAAATATACCGTAAAACCAAGCACCTCCAGAATTGCCGCATTTGTATGGAAGGATTTTACTCCCTTGATTAATCCGGTATTACTAAATATCAATTTGTCAGGATCACCTCCTGCCGCTCCCACCGAGTCAAAAGAAATTGAAGTTGATTATACCGCCGTAAATCTTGTAAATGAAGCTCCAAGCTCATCACCGTCGTCATTTCTCGGAAACTACAACGAGCCCAAAGCGTACTATAAAAATGCGGTCTGCCTCAGCGCCAATAAAAATTATTTGATGCTTGACGGCAATAAATACTATATGGAAAAGCCAACATATTACAAATCGGGCATTATGATGGTTCCCATTGAGATTTTAAGCTCGCTTTACGGTTTTGATGTAGTATTTTATGATGATGCATCATCTGCCACAATAGACGGAGTATCCATAATAAAAGAAAATGACACAAGCCTTCAATATTATGACAAAACAATAGCCTTTTCAACCCCTGTCAAAAAGATGAATGGCACACTTTATGCAGAATTGTCCCCTATCGTTGAAGAAATTTTAAATAGTAATATTTATATGAGTGACTATGGTATATCCATTATTTCTGCCGATAAACTCGGTAATTATCCATACCAACGAAAGCTTGCACAATATCTTGTCTATGAGCGCCCAAATGCATCGGACATTAAAGCGATTATTGAAGATAAATATCCAAGCAATAACCACCCAAGAGTGCTTTTCACAACCGATGAATTTGAGGAAGCCAAAAATCTCATAGCTGTCGATGCCGATGCGGCAAAATACGAAGATACGGTTATGAAAAATGCCGAAAGCTCTCTTCTGGCTAATACAATGCCTTATTTTTCGACCGATGCATCGGGCAGAGTTCAAGGTATTTTACCTTACAGAACGGTGCTTAATCACTATTGGGCATACAAAAAAACCGGAAATGAGGATTATGCAAAATACATTGTAGACTATGCCATAAAGCAGTGCTCATATGAGCATTGGGGTCATAAGACTCACTTTTTGGAAGTTGGCGCAGCGTGCATGAGTATGGCGCTTGCATATGACCTATTTTACAATAATTTTTCACAAGAGCAAAGAGACTTTTTGGCAGGCAAAATTGTTGAGCTTGGTCTGGGACCGGCAAGAGAAAGATATTACGGCACCAACACCTACAACGGGTTGGAATGGCCTATAAATGAAAACAACTGGAATATAGTTGTAAACAAAGGAATACTTGCCGCAGCCTTGGCTATAGGTGATGAATACGAAACGGAGCTGTGTATGGATGTAGTCGAAAAAGCCATTAAATCTATGGAAAATCTATTTCCTTCTTTTGCACCCGACGGTGTGTATGCGGAGGGTCCTGCTTATTGGGAATATTGTGTAGAAAACTGCATATTGGCTATCAAAACTTTGGACACCTGTCTTGGCACAGACTATGGATTGGGCGATAGTGTAGGATTTAGAGAAACAGCATTGTATCCTCGATATATAAGCGGCAAGGAGGGAGCCTTTGCCTATCATGATACGCCTCGTCATACTTCGCTCAACAACGTTGGCTGTGTGTATTATCTTGCCGAAAAATACAACGAACCGGAATTTGGCAGACTTCAATTAAATGCAATGCGGCTGTATGCATCAAGCGGTGACATATTGTCTTTGATGTTTTATAATCCCGATTTCATTGCCAAACAAGGTGCACTAAAAGCTCTTGACACCGTAATGTATTCAAAAAATATAGATACGGCGACAATTCGAAGTGATTGGGGCAACAGCGCAACATGGCTTGGCATTCACGCAGGAGCCGGCACATATGCTCCTCACGGCCATGTTGATATAGGTACATTTGAGTTTGAGTCAAACGGCATTCGTTTTGCAAGCGAAATGGGCAGAGATGATTATAATCTTCAAGGTTATTGGGATACAAAAAATCCAACAGCCTATGTAATAAGAGCAGAAGGACACAATGTATATGTTATAAACCCTGATGAAAGTGCAGGGCAAAATGTAAATGCATATGCTCCGCTCAAGCAAGTAAAGGTAACAGATGATATGGCTGTCTACACAGTTGATATGACATCTGCATATTCAGATGATGTTACAAAAGCAACCAGAGGTTATATGCTTTCACAGGACAAAAGAGTATTTACTTTGCAAGATGAAATTGTACCTAAGGGTGATGACTGCTATTATTGGTTTTGGCACACCGATGCTATTATTTCAATTGCAGATGACGGTCAATCTGTCACACTGATCAAGTCGGGGCAGTCAATAACAATCTACTTTGATTCTAACGTAGAATTTAATATAAGCGCAGGCAAAGCATTGCCCCTTGATACATCACCAAAGGTAGAAGGTCAGCTTGCTGCCAAAGAGCATCAAATAAACAAGATAACCGTTCGTTTCAATTCGACCAAAGGTCAAAATATAATATTCAGAGCAACCGCAGTACCTCAAGGCATCACCTATTCTTTACCGACTCAGCTGACAACTGTTGCACAATGGAGCCGATAAATAATTTGGCTTTCTGCCATTATTTTATTATTATGTATTCAATTTTATAATTGAAATAAAAAAGAAAGGATGTTTTAAATGAAAAAAGTAATGTCTTTAGCAATGTGCACAGCACTTTTGTGCACTTGCATCACATCGGGAGCAGCATCTTCCGGCGCTCCCACAGCAAACATCTACGGTGCATCACTCGTAAGCATAACAACCCCTGATACATCTGAGCTAAAATTATACGGCATATCCGACCAAAGCCGCATAAACGGTGATGAATGTACAAAGCTGACTGCCGTATCGCCTTTGGCAGATGACATATCTCTTTATGTTGACGGCAATTGTTATGCAATTCAAAATGATGTAACAGAAGCAATTTTTGAGCTCAAGGATTTAGCCTACGGCGAGCACAAAATCTATGCAAAAACGGAAAACGGCGGATTATATACACCCGAACTGACATTTTACGCCGGCAAAGAAACCAAAACCGAGCTTGCATCAAACAGAGAATTTACAAATTCTGCTCCATCTCCCTCAATTGATATGTATGGTATATACAGCGGCACTGTGTTGGAATATGGAGTAGATTCAAAGGTTATTGCTGCATCAGATGATGAATGTACAATTTCTCTATATGTAGACGGCAAAATATATGACAGCGCGGATTTGGTACAATCTCATGAGTTTGTGCTCACAGGGTTATCGGCAGGTGATCACACAATAAAAGCCTCTGCAAGGATAAACGAAAATGAGAATTTCTCAGACGAAGTGAATTTCAAAGTGCTACCATTTAAATTTACGAACATTATGTCTACAAAATTTGAAAATGAAAAAGGTGCATTTTGGATTTATAATTCCGACGGCGGATATGTGCCTACACCAAACGCCGAAGGTGAATATTCATATATGTTCACCATTCCGGGAAAGGATGCAAAAGATACATCATTTGTCGCTACAACAGATAGCTCTCAAGACCCCAATTTGAATAAACAAGACAGACTTTTTGAGTATGATTTATATGTTGACAATGCGGGCGATATTGCCGGAGCATGGAATATAAAAACATATATAAACGGCATATGGCAGGGTATGTACACAATGGAGAAAACAGCAGATTCCGAATTGCCCTTTATTAAAGATGCAAGCGGAAAAATATATCCGGTAGAGCTCGGCAAATGGTATCACTATACGGTAAAAATCAGTGTTCCGAACAAAAGAATGGAAACCTTTGTTGATATAGACGGCACAGGTACCCTAATAAGCCTTGGTGTTTTGAATTGGACATCTGCATCTTCGGCAACCGATTTTCGTGTATTAACCGGCGGTACGGGTGAACCTACACTTTATATGGACAATCTTTCTCTTTCAAGGCAAGACGTTGCGGCATATCCTGAAAGAGTCAAGCTTTATATGGGCAGTGATGATTTTGCATTAAGCGAAGAACCTTCTGCCCCCGACAAAATGACCGTAACATTTAGCTCATCAATATCAAGCTCTGCAGTTGATAACACAGTTATATCAGAAAACGGAACCGCAGTTGACGCCAATTCGTATTCTGCCACATACGATTCGGCAAGCAAAACTGCAACTCTGACATTTGACCCGGCTTTAAAGCCAAATACAAGCTATAAAATTACAATCGGCGAATTTGATTTTGAATTTACAACCTCTATCATTGACATGTTCGGTATATACAACGGCTCAATTTTGGACTATGGTGTTGATTCTAAAGTAATTGCCACAGCCGACAGCGAATGTGAAATTGCTCTCTATATAGACGGTGAGAAATATGGCAGTGCAGATTTTGCAAAATCTCATGAGTTTGTGCTCAGCGGTCTGCCGGCAGGTACCCACACAATAAAGGCATCTGCCAAAACAGGTGAAATTGAGCATTTCACAAAAGAAGTAAAGTTCACAGTTGCTCCCTTTAAAAATACAACTACAATGTCTACAAAATTTGAAAACGAAAAAGGCACATTTTATATTTATAGTTCCGACGGCGGATATGTGCCTACACCAAACGTAGAGGGTGAATATTCATATATGTTCACCATTCCGGGAAAGGACGGAAAAGCTACATCATTTGTTGCTACAACAGAAAGCACTCAAGACCCCAATTTGAACAAAC
>JAEDEG010000039.1 GCA_016293435.1 Clostridia bacterium | reverse complement strand
TACCGATATCCAAAACGGTCTTTCATCAAGCTTTTGGAAGTGCAGATTCGAGATAGTGGGGCATAGCCCTGTCACAGTGCTTGACGGCGCTCACAACAGCCACGGAATCCGTGCTCTTATGGATAGCATAGAGCTCTATTTTCCCGATTCCAAAAGAGTATTTCTCTTTTCTATGCTCAGCGAAAAAGATTGGAAGGAAAGCGCTGAGCTTTTGGCTAAGCATTGCGACACCGTGGTGGTAACCACAGTTCCCTCCCTTCGCAAAACTAACGCGGAAGAAATGTATAGGCTTTTAAAATCCAAGGGTATAGACTGCTATATCGAAGAAGCTTGCGAAAATGCCTATCGGCTTGCCAAAAGCCTTGCCGGGAGCGAAGGCGTGGTTTTTGTGTTCGGCTCACTGTATCTTACAGGTGCTCTCAGGCAGTCAGCTCTCAAAAATTAAAGATTGGTGTCGTATTTGGTCAACCGAAAGACAAAACCCCCCATTTTCCGTCAAAGGAAAATAGGGGGTTTTCTTGAATTTATAATCAGGTGTACGATTTGATGTATCCCACAAAATTTAAACGGAGGCTGAAAAGACATGAATCTCAAATTTTCCAATGAAAAAAATCACCTTATAATGAAAATTGACGGTGAGATTGATCATCGCTATGCAATACAGATTCGCAACGAAGCTGATAAGAAAATAGTGACATATCCCACCAAGGATTTTGTAATTGATCTGACAGATGTCACATTTATGGACAGCTCGGGCATTGGCGTTATTATCGGACGCTACAAGCTTGTGACAAGCTTCGGGAGCAAGGTTAAGATTGTATCCTCCAACGAGACTCTCGGCAAAATTCTCGAGATGTCAGGTATAGAAAAAATAATTCCCATATATACCTCCCTTACCAATGCATTGGTATAATAAACTGCGAGATGAAAGGATAAATATATGAACCAGTATAATAACGTAAAAACCAGCTTTATTTCCATTCCCGAAAACGAAAGCCTTGCAAGGGTGATTTGTGCATCGTTTATATCTCAGCTCGACCCCACCATAGAAGAACTTACCGATGTTAAAACTGCCGTATCCGAGGCAGTTACCAATGCAATAGTACATGGCTACAGCGGCAAATGTGACGGGATGGTATTTATGGATTGCAGTATAGAAAACATGCTTGTCACAATCGAAATCAGAGACAGCGGCAAAGGGATAGAGGATATAGAAAAGGCAATGGAGCCGATGTACACCTCCTGCCCCGAGGCAGAACGCTCAGGCATGGGATTTACTGTTATGGAAACATTTATGGACAGTGTTTCGGTAAATTCGCTTCCCGGAGTCGGAACCAAAATAATAATGAAAAAGCTTATAACCGACAAGAGACTGTAAGGAGCACAAAATTGACAGATACATACAATTTGATTATGCTTGCCCACAGCGGAGATAAGGCGGCAGAAAAAAAGCTCGTTGATGATAATATGCCTCTTGTGCACAGCTGCGTCCGTCGGCTTATGCGAAGCGGATGTGAATATGACGATTTGTTTCAGGTGGGCAGTATTGGACTTGTTAAAGCACTCAGACGCTTCGATGTTTCTACCGGACACAAGCTTTCCACCTATGCAGTCCCGGTTATAATGGGTGAGATAAAGCGCTATATACGCGACAATTCTACGCTCAAGGTCAGCCGCAGCATGCGGGAGCTGTGGACAAAGGCACTTGCTGTGCGCTCCGAGCTTTCTGCAGAGCTTTTGCGCGAGCCTACAATAGGTGAGATAGCAGATCGCGTCGGAACCGATACCGAAAAGCTCACCCTTGCAATGGAGGCATGCACCCCCTGCGAGTCGCTTCATCAAAAAATAGGCGGCGACTCAAAGGGTGAAATATATCTTGCCGATACACTGAAATCCTCCGACGATACAGACAATGAGCTCGAAAAGATTGCTCTAAAAAAAGCCATACAGGCATTATCTGAACGAGAACGCAAAATAATAATTTTAAGATATTTTAAGGGCAAAACCCAGACCGAGGTTTCGGAGGTTATAGGAGTATCTCAGGTACAGATTTCACGGATAGAAAAAAACGTTCTCGGGATGCTTCGAAAAATTCTGGAATAGTTTTTGTAGATTTTAAAAAAGTAAAACCTCAGATATACAAAGTTATGTCTGAGGTTATTTTATTTTTGGTTTTCTTTAACGATTGACAAAACTTGTCGTAAATGATAAAATCATATATATTAACATGAATAAAGAGGTATGGTATAATGCCAAAGCAAATAGGTAATGTTCAGCTTATGCAAAAAATGAATCGTCTCAGGGTTTTAAATCATATCCGAAGAAACCCCGATATTTCGCGCCCGGTTATTTCAGAACAGACGGGGCTGTCTCTTGCATCAATTACCAATGTCACTTCCTATCTTCTAAGCATCGGACTTTTGACCGAAAGCGGCATAGAGCCCGCGGCAAGAGTTGGCCGCAAAAGCACACTTCTGCGTTTTTGCTCCGAGGCATACGGCTTGATTGTTGCATCATTGTCTGAAGAATCGGCAGATGTATTCTATACCGAATTAGAGGGCAAAATTATTTGTTCCCATAATATAGACTTGCCGCACAAATCCTGCGAGCAGTTTATTGCTGTGACCGAGAGCTGTATAAATGAGCTTTTGCAGCAATTTGGCAAAGAAAATACCCTTGCCATATGCATTAATTTTTCGGGTATGGTGCTCGACGGCAACCGTTTTGTGCTGTCATCGAGCATGAAGTGGAAAGAACTCGATATCAAAAAAATTTTTGAAGAAAAAACCGGCTTGCCCGTTTTTGTAGAAAATATTTCAATACTGCGCGCTGTATGGTATTCAAGTTCTCACAAAGATTCCTACAACAAGAACATTATGTTTGTCGATCTCGAAAACGGCATTGGTGCCGTTCAGGTGAATTATGGCAGTGTAAACAGAACGGTTCTTGGCGAAATAGGTCATACCACAGTCGAAAAAGACGGCATAGAATGCTTTTGCGGCAACAGAGGCTGCCTCGAGGCAATGTGCTCGGCAGAGCGTATAAAAAGTATTTATGCCTCACTTTCGGGAGAGAATGTTTTGCTTCAAGATATTGCCGAGCTTTATGAAAAGGACAATCCGTCTGCCCAAAAGGCAGTGGGCAAATGTGCTGAGTTTTTGAGCATAGGGCTTGCCAACTTGATTTCACTTTTTCGTCCTGATATGCTTGTCATAAATGAAGGGCAGTTTGCTTCGTGCAGATGCCTGACCGAGCTTTCGGTTGAGCTGATGCACTCAAGAGCATACGAAGCGCTTTTGCAGGATCTGGATGTCAGATATGTTAATATTGATTTAGAAAAAACCATAGCCGGAGCTGCAGTTGAGACATGCGACCGACTTTTTGATATCGCTTTTCCTCACAATCCTGTTGAATGATATTATCAATCGACTAAAAGGAGCGCCATTTAATTATGAACGCTATTGAAATAATTTCTTTGCTTCATAGGGCTTTCGGCATAATAGGAGCTTTTGCGTTATTCATGTATTTCTTTATGCCCCTATACACTATTGTGGGTTTTTTTGCTACAAAAAAATTCCCAAAAGCCAAGAATAACCATAAATACGCCGTTATGATAGCGGCACGCAACGAAGAAGCCGTTATCGGCAAGCTCATAGACAGTATAAACAGTCAGGATTACCCATCCGAGCTTGTGACGGTTTTTGTTGTTGCCGACAACTGCACCGACAAAACAGCCGCCGTTGCACGCGACCATGGAGCAATATGCTACGAACGAAAGGATGATAAGCACCGCACCAAGGGCTATGCGCTCGAATTTTTGACAGATGCAATAGAGGTGGATTACGGTATATCTTCTTTTGACGGATATTTTATTTTTGATGCAGACAATCTTCTTAAAAATGACTATATTTCCCGTATGAACGAAGCCTTCGACAGCGGTGAAAAGATTATAACCTCATATCGCAATACCAAAAATTTTGGCGACAACTGGATTGCCGCAAGCTATGGGCTTCACTGGATTCGTACTGTCAGACACGAGCATCGCGGCAGGTCTGCCCTCGGTCTTGCTACACGAATACAGGGCACGGGATTTCTTTTTGCAAGTGAGGTTATAAAAGACGGCTGGCACTATGTGTCTTTTACCGAAGATCGCGCTTTTGCCGCCGATGCTGTAGTGGCAGGCTATCGCATTTCCTACTGTGACAGGGCGGAGTTTTATGACGAACAGCCAACCTCCCTGCGCATTGCCATGCGCCAGCGTATACGATGGGGAAAGGGTCATTTGCAGGCATTTGCCGAATCGGGTCCTAAGCTTTTGAAGCATATTTTTGTTTTGCCAAAGGCTTATCCGGACTATAAAAATCCGGCCTTCTCAGATGCTTCGGTAATCGATTCCACTGCCCAAAATGTATACACCGATGTCAAAAGTGCCTTGATTGGGCTGTTTAATTTTAAAAAAATATCTGTGGTTAAGCTTTTGTCGATTCCGCTCAGAATAGTTGCACTCCCTTTTGTGTTGGTGCTTTGGGCAATTTCGGCTCTGGCTCTTTGCATAGCTCATATTGCAGACAAGGCTGCAATACGGCTCAAATCCTCCGGCGGATTTGTGAGATTTTTGAACAGCCGTGGGTTTGGAAACTTTAAAATGAGACTTATGTCATATGATATGTTTTCAATCACATTTCCAAATAACCTCATTTCTGTGTTCGGACGCATCATTGAGATGATACTCGGCTGCTGTCTGGTCGCTGAGGCAGGTAAATTTGTTTTTGACATTTCAAACCCCATCGTTACACTGTTGATTGCCTTTGCAATGAGCTATTTCGGAAATGTAATTATCGGCGCATATGTATTTTTTGTAGAACGCAGACGTATTGTGCATATCAGTGCAATCAAAAAATTTTTTTATTGCCTTATGTGGCCATGCTTTGATATAATAGGAGAGATAACGGTGCTGATTGCACTCTTTTGCCATGTAGAATGGAAAACCATACCCCACAATGTGGATATAGGCATCGATGATATTTCTTCCCAAAAATAAATGAGGGTTGAATCAATTGCAGCCTGCTGATTTGATTTTATGATAATTCAAAGGAGAAGCTATGAATATATATAATATTTTGATGCAGTTCAAGGAAGTTTTGTCAACTGCAGGTGTAATCATCGGATTTATATTTTTCTATAAGCTGTGGAATATATACAAGCAGTTAGGCTTTTTTGCAACAAGACAGTTTCCAAAAGCCAAAAAACAGCACAAATACGCAATTATGATTGCAGCCCGCAACGAAGCTGTCGTAATTGCAAATCTGATAGAGAGCATAAACAGTCAGGACTATCCGTCTGAGCTTATAACAGTTTTTGTTGTTGCGGACAACTGCACCGACAAAACTGCCCAAATTGCGCGCAAGCACGGAGCCGTGTGCTACGAAAGGCGTGATGAGGAGCACCGTACCAAGGGTTATGCACTTGAATTTCTTGTTGATAATATTTCGCGTGATTATGGAATAGACTCGTTTGATGCATATTTTATTTTTGATGCGGACAACCTCTTAAAGCAGGATTATATTTCCCGCATGAACGAGGCATTTGATAGTGGCGAAAAAATCGTAACCTCATATCGCAACACCAAAAATTTTGGCGATAACTGGATTGCGGCGGGCTATGGCATACATTGGCTGCGCTCTGTCAGGCTGGCTCACCGGCCGCGTTCGGTTCTCGGTCTTGCAACCAATATTCAGGGTACGGGATTTATGTTTGCATCTGAGCTTATCAAAAACGGCTGGCACTATGTTTCTTTTACCGAAGACCGCGCTTTTTCGGCTGATGCAGTGGTAGAGGGCTATCGTATTTCCTATTGTGACAAAGCAGAGTTTTATGATGAACAGCCCACATCGCTTCGTATTGCGCTTCGTCAGCGTATCCGTTGGGCAAAAGGTCATCTTCAGGCATTTGCCGAATCCGGGCCCAAGCTTTTTTGGCACGTTTTTGTTCCCAAAAAGGTCAATCCGATTTATAAAGAAGCATCTGCCGAGTGCGATAATTATTCCAATATAGATAACTCTGTATACGATATATTCTATGATATAAACAAAGGCTTAGACATTTTGCTTCACCATAAAAGCCGTAATTTTTGGCAGCTGCTTTTGTGGCCGCTAAGGCTTGCAGGCATTGCATTTTTTGCGCTCCTGTCGCTGATAATGATGCTTGTCTGCCGAATTTTAACGTTTGTTTCGGCGCTTGTATGCACTCTGAAAAAAACAAAATTTATAAAAGCGTTCAAGCAAAACCGCCTTTTTCAGAATCTGAAGCTCAGATATATGTCATATGATATGCTTCTTATAACCTTTCCCAACAACGTTGTCAATCTTTTCAGACGCTGGCTCAATGTGTTTGCAAACATTGCACTGTATTTTGTGGGTGTAGACTGGTTTTCAAATTTCATGTCTCCCGTGTGGGCATATGTCACAATGTCTCTGGGGCCGCGGTATCTTAAGCAGATTTTTCAGGGTGTTTATGTCTTTTTTATAGAAAGAAAGCGTATAATAAAAATATCGATTTTCAAAAAAGCCTTCTACTGCATAATGTGGCCCATATTTGATATTATCGGCTCCGTATCAATGCTTATTGCGCTTTTTTCTCATGTGGAATGGAAACCCATACCCCACAACTCAAATGTGAGCATCGATAATATTTCAATGGAGCTTGCAGGCAAAAAGTAAGGAGATTTTTTCATGAATATAAACTCAGACGTTATGTATGCAGAAACAAAAGGTGATATAACCATTTTGAGATTCAAATCACTAAGTGATGTTTCCGGCATTAACCATGCTGTTTCAACCCGCGGAGGCGGCGTTTCAACAAGACATGGGCTCGAATCGCTCAATCTCGGCAGTCACACTGCAGACGACATTGAAAATGTAAGGGAAAATTACCGCCGATTTTGTTTTGCGGCAGGCTTTGACCCAATGAGCACAGTACTTGCAAATCAGACTCATTCATCAAATGTGCGTGTTGTCACATTGTCGGATAGGGGCAAGGGTGTGTTTAAAGAAAGAGACTATACCGACGTTGATGCTCTTGTCACAAATTACAAAAAAATTCCGCTTGTTATACACACGGCAGACTGCGTTCCCGTGAGCTTTGCCGATAAAGAGGGCAGAGCCATAGGCATTGCCCACTGCGGCTGGCGCGGAACCTATTCACGTCTTGCCGCGGCAACCGTAGATGCAATGTATCAAAATTACAAAGTGCCTCCTGAGGATTTGATATGCACAATAGGCCCTTGCATATGCCAAAGCTGTTATGAGGTTTCAGAGGATTTGTACCAAAGCTTTATCGAAAGGTTTGGCAAAAGCTCTGCACTAATCCGAAATGGGGAATCGTTTTATATAGACCTGGCTGTAATAAATAAGCAGATTTTGCTTTCAAAGGGAGTTTTGGAAGATTCGATTACGGTATCTGACCTTTGCACCTGCTGCAACACAGAGCTCTTTTTTTCACACCGCGGTCAGGGTCCTGAGAGGGGTATTTTTGCATCGGTGATAGAGCTAATTTAGTTTTTTTTAACAATAATGTAATATTAATTGCAAAAAGGATAGTCAAATTCAATTAAATTTAAAAAAGGACTTGACAAACTTCTCATTAATATATATAATAATTTTGTTATGTCGAGGTGTAATATGGTTTTAGATATTTCCAAGATAATTAATAAAGACGGTATGTCTGTCTGTATCAACACAGAAATTAATTTTGACACATTGTCGTTTGGCAATCAGGATATCAGCTTCACATCTCCCATGCACGTAGAGGGCAGTGCCTGCAATGAAAACGGTCTTGTCCATCTTGTGCTAAACTGCAGTGTCGGCTATGTTTCTCAATGTTCACGTTGCCTGTCACCTGTTGAGTCGAAGCTAGAATTTTCTGTAAATGAGTTTTTTTCTAAAACTGAATTGGATAACGAAAATGATGATGTCATCATTTTGAACTCCAATGAAATCGATTTAAAGGATATTGCTGAGCAGGGCTTTTGCTGTGCTTTGCCGATAACCTGCTTATGCAGTGAAGACTGCAAAGGGTTGTGTCCGGTTTGCGGCTGTAATCTCAATGCTGAGACATGCTCCTGCGAAACAGACGATATCGACCCGCGACTTGCTGCACTTAAAGATTTTTTAAAATGATGACTAAGTAATAATTTGGAGGTGGAACTAATGGCAGTACCCAAGAGAAAAGTTTCAAAGGCAAGAAGAGATAAAAGAAGAGCAAACTGGAAACTCACTCTACCCGGCATGGTAAAATGCCCCAAATGCGGTGAATTCAAATTACCTCACAGAATTTGCAAGAGCTGCGGAACTTACGACGGTAAAGAAGTTTTAAAGGCTGAATAATAATCAAATCAAAATAACCTGCCTTGATGTAAAAGGCAGGTTATTTTTCAATAACAGATATAACTAAATTAAGATGTCCTCCGCCTCTATAGGCGGCGGGTGACACTTAATTTTTTCAGTGGGAGTTCAATCTCCCACTGAAAACGTTGAATGACGCGGCTTTGCCGCTTATTGAACAAAAGTATTTTCTGATGCTTTTGCCAATTCCGAAACGGGGCGAAAATATTGAAAAAATATAAGTATTTATTCTGGGATTTAGACGGCACAATTATCAATTCCTTTGAGGGTATAACGCGCAGCTTTGCCTATGCGCTTGAGCACTACGGCATACATGTTGAAGATATGACTGAGCTCATGCCCGTTCTCGGACCGCCGCTCAGAGATTCGTTTATGGATATGTACGGCTTTTCGGAGCAAAAGGCGACAGAGGCTGTAGCCAAATATCGTGAGCGTTATGTCACTCGATTTTTGGCAGAAAGTGCCCTTTATCCCGATATAGACAAAACTATTCAAAAGCTTTGTGACTCCGGCTACCAAAATATTCTTGCAACCGCCAAGCCCGAGGGCTTTGCTCGCTCGTTGCTTGAATACTACAAGCTTGACGGTTATTTTTCGTTTATAACCGGTGCATCAATGGACAAATCACGAGACAGCAAAATCAAGATTTTGGAATACATTATTTCCAAGCTGAATATACAAAACACTTCTGATATTGTTATGATAGGAGACCGTAAATATGACCTTTGCGGAGCTCATAGCTTTGGTATAGACGGCATCGGAGTTCTCTATGGCTTCGGTTCGCGCGAAGAATTGGAGCAATGTCCCCATGTTTATCTTGCAAAAGATGCCATAGATCTGTATAATTATATTGTAGGATGAAAGGTAGCGTTTTGTTATGAAAAATAAAGCCGTGGTAAAAAGTGTAATGCCCGACTCAATAGCTTTTGATGCAGGTATTGAACCCGGAGATGAAATTACTCTTGTCAGCGGAAAAGAATTTTGTGATATACTGGATTTTAAATATCTCACAAGTGAGGAATACTATACAGTAAATGTGATTAAGGCAAACGGCGAGGAAGAAGAAATCGAAATATATAACGACTGCTTCGAAGCCTTTGGAGCAGAATTTGAAAATCCTCTTATAGACAAACCCATGCTTTGCAAAAATAAGTGCATATTCTGCTTTATGGATCAGCTTCCGCCAAATGTTCGTTCCACCATGCTTTTTAAGGATGACGATGTGCGCCTTTCCTTTTTGCAGGGCAACTACGTAACTCTTACCAATCTTAAAGAAGAAGATATTGAGCGCATATGCCGCCTAAAAATTTCTCCAATAAATGTGTCGGTTCACGTTACCGACCCTGAGCGCCGTGTAATGATGCTTGCCAATCCCAATGCGGCAAATTTGATGAAAATTATGAATCGATTTGCCGATGCGGGCGTTGTTATGAATGCTCAGATTGTGCTTTGTCCCGAAATAAACGACGGCGAATATCTTGTTCGTTCCATAACCGATCTCAGAACACTTTATCCGGCAATACGCAGTGTATCAATTGTTCCTGTCGGCATATCCAAGCATCGCAAAGGATTGTCAGTGCTCAAAGGCTTTGATTCGGCATCATCTCTCGAGGTGATAAACTGTGTTACACCGATGCAGCGTACCTATAAGGATGAAATCGGTACCTCGCTTGTTTATCTTGCAGATGAATTTTATATATCTGCGGGAGTAGAAATTCCGCCCTATGACCACTATGAAGAATTTCCTCAGATAGAAAACGGAGTGGGGCTTATCGCGGCAATGAGAGAAGAAATTAAAGATGAACTTGAATATATAGATGAATACGAAAATTCACATCCGGTGCCCAAAACAATTGTAACCTCATACATTGCATATGATTTTATATGTCAATGCATAGACAAAGTTAAGAAAAAAAGACCTGATGTATGTGTAAATGTAGAAAAAATCAGAAACGATTTTTTTGGAAGCAAAATAACCGTTACAGGTCTAATCTGCGGAGGCGATATAATAAATCAGCTAAAGGATAAGCCCCATGCAGATATTCTCATGCTTTCGGAGAGTATGCTCAAATCAGACTGCGACATATTTTTAGATGACACAACTTTAAAAGATGTGGAAAAGGCACTGAGCGTAAAAGTAATAAAAACCCCCAATACCGGACACGGATTTATAAAAGCACTTCTCAGCTGAGAAAGGAAGGATATTATGAAAAAACCAACCTTTGCTATAGTCGGCAGACCAAACGTGGGCAAGTCAACACTTTTCAATAAGCTGATTGGCGAACGTATCTCCATAGTGGAAGATACTCCCGGTGTTACCCGCGACAGAATATATGCCGAGGGCGAATGGCTTAACAAACAATTTATACTGATTGATACCGGCGGTATCGAGCCCCAAAATGACGACATTATCTTGGAACAGATGCGTCGCCAGGCAGAAATAGCCATAGATATGTCCGATGCAATTGTATTTATGGTTGATGTAAAATCGGGCTTGACCTCCTCCGACAAAGACATTGCTTCAATGCTTGCCAAATCGGGTAAGCCGATAGTTCTTGTGTGTAATAAGGTTGATAATATCGGTGATGTTCCGTTGGAATTTTATGAGTTTTATAATCTCGGTCTTGATGACCCGATGGCGATTTCGTCAACTCACGGTCTCGGCACAGGTGACCTTCTCGACAAGCTTTTTTCTTATGTAGATTTTGAAGAAGGCGAGCCCGAGGATGATGATGCAATAAAGGTTGCTGTTATCGGAAAGCCGAATGTGGGCAAATCTTCTCTTATTAACAAAATCCTCGGTGAAAACCGAGTTATAGTCAGCAATATAGCAGGCACCACCCGCGATGCCATAGACACTCCCTATGAGCGTGACGGTCAGAAATATGTGTTTATCGACACAGCCGGCATGCGCAAAAAAGGTAAGATTGACGAAGCCATAGAGCGCTACAGCGTTGTCCGTTCGCTTGCGGCAATAGACCGCTGTGATGTGGTTCTCATTTTGGTTGATGCACGCGACGGTGTTACCGAGCAGGATACCAAGATTGCCGGTTATGCTCATAATCAGGGCAAAGCAAGCATTATTGTTGTCAATAAGTGGGATCTTGTCGAAAAACAAACCAATACGATGGAAAATTATCGCAAAGAGGTGCAAAATGGCCTTGCATATATGATGTATGCTCCGGTTGCTTTTGTATCGGCTCTTACCGGCAGCAGACTTCCCAAAATTTTTGAGCTTATAAAATATGTTTATGAGCAGCACGCAATGCGCATTTCCACCGGTGTTCTCAATGATATTTTAAACGAGGCAATAACCAAGGTTCAGCCACCGTCAGATAAGGGCAGACGTCTCAAAATTATGTATATAACTCAAGCCTCCACCAAGCCGCCCACGTTTGTTCTGTTTGTAAACGATAAGGAGCTTGCACATTTTTCCTATATCAGATATATCGAAAATCAAATAAGAGAAACCTTTGGCTTAGAGGGTACTCCAATACGGTTTATTATCAGAGAGAGAGGAAAGGATTGATATTATGATTGCCATAGTCATTTCTGCAATTGCTGCCTATCTTCTCGGCAGTATAAATACCTCCATTTTTGTATCAAGGCTTATGGGAGCATCTGATATCCGCAACCACGGAAGCGGCAATGCCGGTGCAACCAACACTCTCAGAGTAATGGGCAAAAAGGCGGCTGCGCTCGTTGTTTTAGGTGATGCACTAAAAGGCGTTTTTGCCATACTTTTTGCAAGATTTGCAGCCGATTTTGCAAATGCCGGCAATATATGTGAATACGTTGCAGCCGTGTTTGTTGTTGTGGGTCATGTTTTTCCGCTCTATTTCGGATTTCGCGGTGGCAAGGGAATTATGACCTCCATAGCTGTTATATTCACTCTTGACCCTGCAATCGGCGGTATTTTGGTTGCTGTTTTTGCAGTGGTGCTGGTGTGCTTCAACTACGTTTCTCTTGCTTCGGTCATCGCTTCTGTGTGCTTTCCGGTCTGTGTGCTTTTGCTCCATGGCGGAAATAACGAGTTTTTTGTGTCGGCATTAATTATCACTTTTATTACAGTTGCAAAGCACCATACCAATATTTCAAGACTCATAAAAGGCACCGAGTCAAAGCTTTTTAAAAATAAGTAATAAAAAAGGCTCGGGTAAAATGATTTTTTATAAAAACCATTTTACCCGAGCCTTTTACTGTTATTGTATCAACCCATGAGCTCCTTGTCATACACAGCTCTCTCTCCTCCGATAAATTTAGGACGGGTGCGTGCAGCGGTAACCGGTGCTTCGCCAATATATTTAATACTAAGCCTCAACGGCACAGCCACCTTTTTGAGATGCATACCAATTAAAGTTGCTCCAATGTCAATTCCGGCATCAGCTTTGATTTCTTCTACTGCAATCGGTTGTTTAAAGTGTGCATAGGCTTGGGTTGCAAAGGAGCCTCCTGCCTTTGGTTGCGGCACAACGTTAACTCTTTCGGCAAAAGGCAATGCCTCGCGTTCAACTATTATCGCACGGTTTAAGTGCTCACAGCACTGTGCTGCAAGATATATTTTGTTTTTATTAAAAACCTCATATATACTTTCAAACAGTATTTTTGCTGTGTCGGGGCTTGAATTTGTTCCGAGCTTTGAGCCGAGCACCTCACTTGTGGAACAACCGATAACGGCAATGTCTCCCTCCTTGAGATGGGCAAGCTCTATAAGCTCTTCGGCGGCTTTTTTTGCCTGCAATGCAATATCATTCATTTGAGAATACCTCCAATTATGTTATATAAATATGATATCACATTTTAAAATATATTTCAATATAATTTTTATTGACTAAAGTGCAATAAAATGATAAAATATATTTTAGTTAGGTTTTATATGAATATGGAGTGATAAACCAATGAAGCTTTTTATTGCATCAGACATTCACGGCTCAATGCATTACTGTGCCAAAATGCTCGAAGCCTTTCAAAGAGAAAATGCCGACATGCTTATTCTTTTGGGTGATATTCTCTATCACGGGCCGCGAAATGCACTTCCCAAACAATACAGCCCCCCGGATGTTGCAGATGCTCTAAACAAAATTGCAGATAAAATTATATGCGTCAGAGGTAACTGTGACAGCGAGGTGGATCAGATGGTTCTCTCATTTCCCGTGCTTACCGAAACCGCAGTTGTTTTTGACGGCAAAATCACCATGTATTTCAACCATGGTCACAACAGAGAAGCTCTCGAAAAAACTCTTCCCGACAAAAGTGCTCTTTTGTGCGGACACACTCATGTGCCCGAGGCGAAAAAATGCGCTACTCATTGGTATATCAATCCCGGTTCGGTATCCATCCCCAAAGAAGATTCGGAGCATAGCTATATTGTTTATGAAGATTCAACATTTTTGTGGAAAAGCTTGGACGGCAGTGTTTTTAAAGAGCTGAGCCTGTGATACAAAGCCGCTTGATCGGTTAATATAAAGCATAATTTTTTGTTAAATTTTAAAGAGGGGTTTTATAAATGAAAAGAAAAATTATTTGTGTAATACTTGTGCTTATAATGTTGTTCGGCATTAGTGCAATACAGGTGGAAGCTTCCGGAATCGGTTATGTGCCGGTCAACACCGAGTCGTGGGTATATCAAGAAGATGATATGACATATTTTTATTTATTTATAACCAATACCACAGACAAAACAATAGTAACAATGGATGTTGTGTGGTATCCCAGAGATGTTTGGGGTGCTCCTGTTTATGATGATGGTCAGTCTTATTTTAACGGTTATCTCAATGAATATATGTATTTAGGACCCGGTGAATCAACAACACTTTATTGGGAAACATCATATTGGCCATATTCCAGAACTTTCAGTGATACTACCACAGCTGTAGTAAAAAGAGCTAAGTTCACAGATGGCACAATTTGGCAAAACAATGGATATAATTATCAGGAGGCAAACTTTAAAATAACAAATCAGCAGCTTTCCGACGGTTCATATCTTGTTGATCCATATGACCCGTATATTTATGTTGAATCAACAGGCTACAGTGTAAATGCCCGCAGCTGGTATGTGTGGAATGACGGCGAGGGTTGGGTATGGTTTTCTAATGAAACCTATGCATCGTGCTATCGTTCCGGCAAAAGCGGAGCAATTAAGCTTGTAATAAACAACAATCCCAATTTGTACAAAATAATAAACTTTAATATTTCTCGTTCTCCTGTGTTTTTAAGTACCGTTTACGGCACCGATTGGCAAGGTGTTGAGTGTGGCGGCTGGGATTCCTACATACGCACGCCAAATGATAATCTGCCGTTTAGAATTGGCTTGTGGGATTTGGCAGATGATGTATATGCCCGCAGCTGGTATATATGGAATGATAACGCAGGCTGGGTTTTGTTTTCCAACGAAAGAGGCCCCATATGCGAATTGTGGCGCCCCGGCTCCCATTCCATAAAGCTTGTGTATAATAACAATCCCGAGCAATATACTATATGGACGGTTACAATCGGCAGTACGGTAGAGCAATACGATATATAACTCAAAAAAATAAGGACTTCATCATGAAGTCCCTATTTTTTTGACCTATTTATTAGTTATGACAGCTCAATCAGTCCGTAATTTCCGTCTTTTCTCTTATATACAACCTCTTTATCAAGAGTTTTGGCATTGTTAAAAATATAAAATTCATGCCCGAGAAGATTCATTTGCAAAATCGCTTCTTCAACACTCATGGGCTTGTTTTCATATTTTTTGGTTTTAACTATTTTAAATTCTTCCTCCTCTGCATAATCATCCACATCTGCATAATCGGCAAAAGCACCTTCTCTTAGTTTTTTCTCAAGTCTGGTTTTTTGCTTTCTGATTTGTCTTTCCAATACATCGACCACTCTGTCGATTGCGGCATACATATCGGCGTCTCTGACTTCTGCTCTGAAAATCATTCCTTCATGATATATGGTTACTTCTATAATGTGATCATCCTTTTGAACCGATAAAGTTGCCTGTGCTGTGCTTTCATCACTGAAAAATTTGTCCAGCTTTGAAAGCTTTTTTTCAATGTAGTCTTTCAGACCCGATGTAACATCAATTCTTCTTCCGGTTGTTGTGATTTTCATAAAATCAGCTCCTTGTAATGTATTTATTTATAAACCGCCGGGGCGGATTATATTTTGATGATTTTTGTAAGATGCCTCGACGCATGACAGCTTATATTTACTGCACATGGCATACCGGCTATATGAGTAGGTGCGGTTTCAACATTGACCGATATTGCGGTCGTTTTGCCGCCAAAGCCCTGAGGGCCGATTCCGGTTTTGTTTATAAGCTCCAAAAGCTCGTCTTCAAGCTTTGCATAATATTCATTTTCATTTTTGCTTCCGGCTTCTCTGGCAAGTGCTTTTTTGGCCAAAATTGCACAGCTTTCAAAATCACCGCCTATACCCACACCAACCACAATCGGCGGGCAGGGATTGCTGCCGGCTTTGTCGGCAGTTTCGGTAACAAATTGCTTAATTGCTTCAACTCCCGCAGATGGAGCAAACATCCTGACAGCACTCATGTTTTCGCTCCCAAAGCCCTTTGGAACAATTGTAATTTTTATTTCGTTTCCTCTACAAAAGCTGTAATGTATAACGGCAGGGGTGTTGTCATTTGTATTTTCTCTAAACAGCGGGTCTTTAACAATGGATTTTCTAAGGTATCCTTCGCTGTAGCCTCTGCGCACACCCTCGTTGATTGCCTCTGTAATGGTGTCACCCTCAACATATACCTCGTTGCCTATATCCACAAAAAACACTGCCATTCCGGTATCCTGACAAATGGGAACCTGCTTTTGTGCTGCAATTATATAATTTTTTTCAATCTGCTTCAAAATTTCTTTGCCAATAGGGGATTTTTCGTTTTCAAATCCTTTTGAGATTGCTTTTTTTATATCCTCCGGCAAATTGCAATTGGCTTCAATGCACATATCTCTTACTGTTTGTACAATTGATTCCGATTTAATTATTACCATTATCTGTACCTCATAAATATGTATAATGTGATTTGCTATATTTATTATAGCACAAACCAACAAAAAACACAATAGTTTTTTGTTGGTTTGTTGCAGATTTTACAATTTGTTAATAATATCAGAATACTCATGATTTGGGTCATATATGCTATGACCATTTATACACATGATAATGTACAAATTATTTTATGCTGGTTTTGCTCCTTTTTGGATTGTAATTCTCGCATTTCCCGTAAGTAAATCGGCATAGCTTACCGACAGCTTCGATAAATTTATAAGACTTTCACCCTCAATTGTAACAACAAATATACTCTTATATGCACTTTCTATAATACAATTGTTTATAACGATTGTTTTTCTACCTTTTTTGAGGTGCAGACACACGGGCTTTCCGATATTTTTGATTACAGCTTGTCTGAAATTTTCAATTGTGGTTTTTGGTGTCATATATATCAATCCTTTCAATTTCAGTATTTCCGAAAGAAATCAAAATTATTCCTGTATATATTTGCTTTGTATTGCAGATTATATTTCTGGTGATGACATTGTTTGAATTTTTTAAATACAAGCCTCACGGCGGAGGCGAAAGCGTTGATTTTCCGTTTGAACAAGAAACTGTGCATGAGTGCAAAAATGATTATAGCGATGCATCTGTTTCTTGCGATATTAATAAAAATTATGATATAATTTCCGCAATTCTTCATACTGACATCAACGGTGACGTTGTAATCAGATGGTTTAATATCAATACCCCCAATGAGCCCATACGCGGCTTTGTACTGTCGGTTGACGGGCTTTCGAGCGACAAGTCGATCAATGACTTTATTTTAGAGCCTTTGATGAGTGCTGTTTTTGAGCCGGACGTAGATTCCAAAAATATAAGCACCCTTGCCGATAAGCTGATTCCGCAGATGCAGGTTGCATACGAAACAAATCTGCTCAAACTTGCCGACAGCATAAACTTTGGGAATGCAGCCTTTTTTGTTGATGGGTTTGAGAATGCCATTATATTTGACGTAAAATCCTGGGAGCACCGTTCAGTGGACACTCCGCTCAACGAGGCGGTTGTTCAGGGGCCTCATGAGGCTTTTAACGAAATGCTAAGATGTAATACAGCCCTTATCAGAAAGTCGATCAACAATTCTTCTTTGATAATGGATACAATGTTTTTTGGCAATGTAAGCAAAACCCGTGCTTCTCTTGCTTATATAGACGGTGTGATAAATCCTAAATTGCTCTCATCTATTAAATCAAAACTCAGTTCGATTGATATGGACTATGTACTTTCTGTTTTTGAAATAGAAAAAGCCGTGGAAGAAAGACCGCTTCTTCCCATGCCTCAGATTATAACCACCGAAAGACCCGACAAGGTATCGAGAGCTCTCATAGAGGGGCGCGCCGCTCTTATTCTCAGCGGAAGTTCATATGCGTTGATTTTTCCGTCAAATATAACCGATATTTTGGCATCACCCGAGGATGCTTATCTGCGCTTGCCGTATTCTGTGTTTATCAAGCTTGTCAGGCTGCTTGCGGTGATACTTTCGCTTCTTACACCCGGGCTATATCTTGCGGTGACCGGGCATCATACCGATGCAATACTTACCGATATGCTAATTGCTCTCAGATCAGCCGGCAATAATGTTCCGTTTACGCCGCTCACCGAGGTTATAATTATGGAAATATCATTTGAACTCATAAAGGAAGCCGGCGTACGCATTCCGGGAGCCATTGGCTCCTCACTCGGAATTGTGGGAGGTCTCATACTCGGGCAGTCTGCGGTTTCTGCAGGGCTTGTCAGCCCGATAATTATTATAATAGTTTCGGTGTGCGGCATTGCTTCGTTTGCAATACCGTCATACTCACTGTCCTTTTCGTTCAGAATAAGTCGCTTTGCATATATTTTTGCAGGGGCTTATTTTGGTATAATCGGTATAATATCAATAATGTCAATTCATCTTGCCCTTGTACTTGGCACAAAATCGTTTGGCATACCTGCCTGCGTGCCCTTTGCACCAAAAACATCAAAACATCCCGCCTTTCACGCAATTTTTGATACTCACTTCAATGTCAGCCCCCCCGAATACATGAAAGCAGCTGAAAAAGGAGGCAAACAGAATGAACTTTAAAATCGGCTACAGAGAGACAGCATCTGCTCTTATTATATTTTCGCTTACTCCGGCATTGGTTTTTCTGGTAGGCCGAAATTCAATTTCTCTCGGAAGCGGTGCATGGATAAACTGCATAATATGCTTTGTGATTTCGCTCATTCTGCTTCCTGTGTGCAAAATGTATTTGTCATATTTCGGCGGCAAAAATATAATTCAGAGCTTGTCCGGTGAATATGGCAAAACAGTTGCTTTCATAGCACTGCTTCTTTTTATAATCCTGATTTTTGCGTCATCGGCTTTATCTCTTGGTGCCTATACAGACAGAATAATGAGCCTGACCCTTAATCAGTATGAGAGCCACCGCATCGCTCTTATTGTATGCGCAGTTTCCGCAATATGCGCATATCTCGGTCTTGAAGCCGTAACCAGACAGTCGTATCTGATCTTGAATTTTTCGTATGTTATAATATTTGTATTGCTGATGATAACCTCCAAAGGATGGAATACAGACAATTTTTACCCTCTATTCGGTGTTGATTCTGCCCGCACCTTTAACGACTGTCTTTGTTTTGTGATAAACATCGGACTTATGCCGTTTTTGCTTATATGTAATTATATTCGGAGTGCAAAAGAGAGCTTTTATTGCATCAGAAGATCTGTTATAATTTCGTTTTCGCTCTGCTTTGTACTGTTTTTGATATACTGCGCAACCGTACCATATCCCATGGGCAGGCTCTTCGGCGTATCTCCGGAGGCAATATTTGCTTCGGCATCGGCAGGGGAGGTTTTGCACCGCTTTGAAATATTTCTCACATCACTGTATATGTTTTTTAGCGTTATCTCCTTGTCGTTTTTGATTATTGCCGCCTCGGTTACCTTAGCGTCATTTTCAAAATCCGGCGACCCGGCAATATATGTGCTGATAAATTCTTCGGTAATATACAATTTGTCATTCTTTCGCACCAAAGAAGACATATATCCCGCTTTGTTGCTTTTGTCGGTTGGCGTATCGGTTGTGTGCATGCTGCTGGTTATTGCCTCCGTCTTTGTAAAAAACAAGCTCTTTGGAGGAAAAAAGACGTGAAAAAAATATACCTGTTTTTTTGTGTATTGTTTTTAGTGTTTATGTGTGGGTGTTCATCAGCCGGAATAAAAGGTAAAAATATTGTAACAGCTTGTATGGCAGAAAAGACAGAGGAAGGATGCAGATATACTTTTTATACGCCTACCGTCCATATTGCCGAATCGGGAGAAGAAATACCCGGATGTGCCTATAGCTTTACGGCATCAAATTTTTCCCGGGCGATTAAAGCTTTTGAACAATCCTGCGGCAAATCCGAACTATCTCACCTTAGCGTTTTCTTTTCGGATATAGGCTATTTATCCGATTCTCTTTCCGGAGATATATATTATATCAAAAAGGAGATAAAAGTAAGCCCGCTAATAAAATTTTATGTTTCAGAGCTCGACAGCAATACCGTATTTGAAAAAATAGAGAGCGACTATGATGGCTCTGCTTCCAAAATGACCGATGCGATATTTGGCGGTGATAACAAAAATCTGCTCTGTACCATGTCAGAAATTGTATTTGCCTCCGAAAATACATTGTTTACGGCATCTGTACCGGTAATTGAGCTTGATTCCCAAAGCGGCTATATGAAAAATTCGGCGGCTGTTTTTCACAATTTTTATACCGGCAATGCAGCCATGCTCGAAAACGACTATAATGTATACAGGGAATTTATAGTCGCAAACGGCAAAACATCCAAAGGTCTTAGGTTTGAAATTGCGAAATCCGGCATAGAAATAAAGCTTGACGGCAAATCTCCTCATGCATCAGAGGCTTTAGATTTGGCATCGCGCTATAATCGTATGGGCTTTGATATATTAAATGCCGTATTTTATTCCAAAAAATGTTTTTTTGACTATGATTCATATCTGAAATTTATCGGCAGTATAATGCCCGAAAGTATAAAATACACAAGGGAGAGCTGAACTTGGACACAATAATTCTTATTTTTGTATATATACGTGTTTTGTCATATATACGATATTGCTTTTCTAATAAAATATTTTTTTCCGCAACGGTCTGCTGCATTTTGCTTGCTGTAAGCATAGCTTTGCTTTTGTGCAAATGGCTATACCTGTAACATTAATTTAACATTTTTCGTCTCAAATGCTATTGACTAATTACAAAACATGTGATATACTAACCGTGATAATTCAGAAAGGATTTTAATTAAAATGGATTCAGACGATAGTGATAGTAACACTGAGGCACCCATTATTAATATTAAATATGAGGCATACCTGCACAATTGTGAAACCATAGTGTGCAGGCGTGCCTTTTTGTGTTTAAAAAAGTGATATCTAAGCCATATTAACATCGTAAATCCCATCAGATTAATGTTATTGTTTATACAAGGAGATATGTAATGTATTATTATATAATAGCAATTGGTATTCTAATAATTTTCTCTGCCTATTTTTCGGCTACTGAAACGGCTTTTTCCTCGCATAACAAAACAAGGCTCAAAACAATGGCAGAAAAAGGCAACAAAAAGGCTAAGCTTGCATATAAGCTTTCCGAGAGATACGACAAATTAATATCAACCATACTTATTGGTAATAATATAGTTAATATTGCAGCTTCGTCACTGGCTACCGTACTTTTTATCAAGCTTTGCGGGAGCGAAAACGGCCCTTTGGTATCCACGGTTGTGCTGACTGTTCTAATTCTCATTTTTGGAGAAATCACACCAAAAAGTATTGCAAAAGACTGCTCAGAGAGCTTTTCCATGTTTTCGGCACCGATTATAAGAGTTTTTATTTGGCTTTTGACTCCGCTCAGCTTTATATTCGGCCTTTGGCAAAAGCTCGTTTCCAAAATATTAAAAATAGAAGACGTACCGAAAATGAGCCAAGAGGAGCTTATTATGCTTGTTGAAGAGGTTCAGCAGGAGGGCAGCATCGACACCGACGAAGGTGACCTTATCAAAAATGCGATCGAGTTTACCGACCGCAAGGCCGAAGATATTCTTACCCACAGAGTAGATATCGAAGCCGTTCCTCTTGATGCTTCCAATGAAGAAATTGCCGATTTGTTTGAAACAACTCAGTTTTCAAGGCTTCTTGTGTATGAAGAAACCATAGATAACATCGTTGGTGTTATACATCTTAAAGATTTTTATTCAGAAAAACGAAAGAATGTTAAAGACATCAAATCAATTATCACCAATCCTGTTTACATCCAAAAGTCCGAAAAAATCAGCGATATCCTCAAAATACTTCAGACAAACAAGGCTCATATGGCAGTTGTTATCGATGAATACGGCGGTACTCTCGGTATTGTGACGATGGAAGATATACTTGAAGAACTTGTCGGAGAAATCTGGGATGAGCACGACGAGGTTTTGGAGGATTACCGTCAGGTTGCCGATAATACATATATCGTAGACGCTTCAGAAAATTTTGATGATTTCTGTCAGTTCTTTGATATAAAAGCCGAGGCCGACAGTGTATCTGTAGGCGGATGGGTTATGGAGCAGCTGGGCAAAATTCCCGAAAAAAACGAAACCTTTACCTTTGGTAAGCTTGACGTTACCGTAACCGAAACAGATTCTCACAGAGTTATTCAGATAAAAGTTGTAGTAAACGAATTAGAAGAAGAATTAGAAGACGAAGATTAAAAAAATCTAAACGGAGGCTGCTTTGAAAATTTTAGAAGGTGTCGAACCAAAAAAGGTATTTGAATATTTTGAAGAGCTTTGCTCTGTTCCTCGCGGCTCGCGAAACTCTGCTCCGATAGCAAACCGGCTTGTCTCGATTGCCGTAAGGCTCGGGCTTGACTATACAAAAGACAAATACGATAACGTAATTATCCGAAAAAATGCTTCGATAGGCTATGAGGATGCCCCAACGGTTATTTTGCAGGGGCACACCGATATGGTTTGCGAAAAAGATGCATCGGTAGATTTTGATTTTGAAAAAGACCCTCTCAGACTCCGCTATGAGAATGGTGTTATATCAGCCACCGGCACTACTCTCGGTGCCGACAACGGAATTGCGGTTGCCATGATGCTTGCAATTTTGTCGGACGATACTCTCTGCCACCCCAAAATAGAAGCGCTTTTTACCTCAAATGAAGAAATAGGAATGATAGGTGCCATGGGGCTTGATGCAAGCTCTCTCGAGGGCAAGCGTCTCATCAATATCGATTCTGAGGATGAAGGAGTTTTTACTCTCGGCTGTGCAGGCGGCAATGTTACCGAATGTGTGCTTCCGATTCGCAGAGAAGCTTTCGACGGCAAATATTATAAGGTTTCTGTTACAGGTCTTTTGGGCGGACATTCGGGCACAGAGATTAATAAGGGCAGAGCCAATGCCAACATTCTAATGTCAAGAGTTCTGGGTATGGCAGCATCGGTTTCAGAGCTCCGAATTTGCTCGGTGACGGGCGGCACCAAAGATAATGCAATTCCCTGCGAGGCCGAAGCTGTTGTTGCCGTAAAAGACGAAAAGGCGCTTTCGGACGCAGTTGCCCAAATGCAGCAAACCTTTGCAAATGAATATAACAAAACAGACCCGGATATACTTGTCAGTTATATGAGCACTGCGCCTCAGCTTCCCATGGATGCTGAGTCAACGCTTAAAA
The DNA here is from genome assembly GCA_016293435.1 of Clostridia bacterium. Classification (GTDB taxonomy): domain Bacteria; phylum Bacillota; class Clostridia; order UMGS1810; family UMGS1810; genus RGIG1828. The sequence continues at coordinate 1,337 of JAEDEG010000039.1, read as the reverse complement.
CGATGAGCCTTATATCGGTTGCTCCAAACGGTGTTCAAGAAATGAGCCGCGATATAGATAACCTTGTTGAGACCTCTCTCAATCTCGGTATTTTAAGCACAGATCATGAGGAGGTCAGAGCGTCATACTGTGTAAGAAGCAGTGTGGAGAGCCGCAAGCTCATGCTAACCGAGCGTTTGACACTTATCACCAAGGCTCTCGGAGGTCGCACATCTGTCAGCGGTGATTACCCTGCTTGGGAATACAAAGCCGAATCGTCACTGCGCGATTTAATTTCCGGCGTTTTCCGTCAGCAATACGGACGCGACCCTGTGTGCGAAATTATTCATGCCGGTCTTGAGTGCGGGATTCTTTCATCAAAGATTGAAAATCTTGATTGCATATCTATCGGCCCCGACCTCAAAGATATACACACCTGCCGTGAGCATTTTTTGCCGGACTCTGTTTTGCGTGTGTGGAATCTTCTTATAGAAGTGCTCGAAAAAATGAAATAACAATCAAAAAATGCAAATGCCGGAGTATCATCGCAACACTCCGGCATTAAATATTTTTTAAATTTCATGCTTTTCAATATGTTTTTTGATTTTGTTAAAGCTTTGGTTACTGATATGGTGTTCGATTTTGCAGCTGTCTTTGTATGCTGTTTCTTCATCCACACCCAGATACATGAGTGCCTTTGCAATTGTATGATGTCTTTCATACATTTCCGCAGCTATTTTTTCGCCTTTTTTTGTTAAGGTGATATTTCCGCTGTCATCTACCGATATATATCCGTTTTCTCTGAGCTGCTTCATTGCCACCGAAACACTCGGCTTCGAAAATGAGAGCTCATGGGCAATGTCTACACTTCTCACATAAGGTTTTTTTTGGTGAAGTATATATATGGTTTCAAGATAATTTTCTGCTGATTCCTTTATTTTCAAATTTTGCGTCATTCCTTTCAATCGAATGTAATAAATTAACTCCATCAACCGCTGATTTAAAAAATGTCAGAATAAATTGTTTTGTCAGAATAATATAACATACTATTCGAATTTTGTCAAATTCCTATCGAAATCTCAACTTTCCTTCGGAGTTTTAAAACAATAAATTCCGACTGATTCATCATTAAGACCTACGGATGCATTTAAATTTCAAGGAGATATTTTTTATAAATTGATAGTTGAAATGCGCAGTAGATATGTTGATTTTTAACAAGGTGTTTGCTATAATAAAACATAGTGGTGAAAGAGTTTGATTTATCCGAAAAACGGAGGTGCGTATAATGGTTTTTCATGATTGGATAAAAAAATCAGGCGGAGATGAGATATTGTTTTTGTTTTCATCTTTGCTTATAA
>JAEDEG010000038.1 GCA_016293435.1 Clostridia bacterium | reverse complement strand
GAAAGTATGTTTTTTAAAACAGATGCAAGCTCAGCCCTTGTGGCATTGTCTTTGGGAGCAAAAAGCTTTTCTCCCTTTCCGTGCATTATGCCTTTCATTGTACAATACATAACTCCGCTGAGCGCATAGTCCGAAATCCGGTCTGTATCTGCATAGTCAAGTCTTATTGCCCATGCACCGACGGGCGCTTCACCTTTAAGAGCTGCATATCGAAGGATTATGGCGGCAATTTGCTCTCTGGTGACATTAAGATCCGGAGCAAATTCGGTATCGGTGACACCGGTCACAACGCCGTTTTCCTTTGCCCATGTGACTGCACGCTCATAGTAAGAACCTTCTTCAACATCCGCAAAGTTACTATTGCCGTGCACCTCCGGCTCGCCCTCTGCTCTGTAGAGAACCGTCACAAGCATAGCGCGCGACATGGGATTATCGGGGCAAAATCGGGATTCGGTAACGCCGTTAAAAAGCCCGTGTCTGCACACAAAGTCCACTGCATCATAATACCAGTTGTCTGCGCTCACATCATCAAACATAATTTCCGGAGCATTTGCCTCAGGATCAGTAAGATCTGCCTTAGTTTGATTTATCACGCCGTTGATGCAATCAGCTATCACCTTGTGGCCTTCGGCATTGGGATGAAAGTCAAAATTCATTGATGCCGCATCGGCATTGTACAAGGATTTGCCATACTTTTCAAACGCCTGATATACATCTGCCACAGTATAATCTATGATGTTGGCATTTGCCCTGATTGTTTCGTTAAGCTTTACAACGCAGTTGTTTACTCCTGTGTTCAGTGCTTTCAAAATTCCCGAAAAAGCCTTGTAGGGATTATACTGAGTTGTCACAATTACCGCCACCGAAGGATTGAGAGCACGTATGTGCGATACAATCCGACCCAGCCTTTCTGTATACAAATCCAATGCCTCCAAAAAAGCCGGACTCTGTGCAAATGCGGGCATATCGCTGCCGTTTCCCGACAAAACCGAAAGCACTGTCAGCGAAAGGGCATTTCGGCGGCTTTCAGCCGGATTGGAGATTATCGATAAAACCTCGCTGCTCTGTATTGGGGTTTTTGAATTTTCATTATATTTATCTGCAACCCGGCTATACAAAACGTTCATCAAATCGTTTCCGCCACAGGTCAGTGTAATAATCTGAGCCGATTTTATTTTTTCGTCTATTACTCCGCCAACCATCAGCTCAAGAACATCCTCTGCAGTAGCGCCGTTTTGGGCATGGTTATAAAGCGTATATCCGTTGTCTTTGGCAAGAAGCTCAGCATATCCATCGCTCGAATCCTCCAGGCCGTAGCCGGTGGTGATGCTGTCACCCAAGGCAAGATAATCGCCTGATGCCATAGTCAGAATACCTCCCGTAAAAATATTAATCAATAAGCTTAGTGCAATTGCCGCAGCAAGAAACCTACGTTTCATACCATTTATCCTCCGTTTATTCAATAAGCGGCAAAGCCGCGTCATTCAACGTTTTCAGTGGGAGATTGAACTCCCACTGAAAAAATTAAATGTCATCCGCCGCCTATAGAGGCGGGGGAAATTTAATTTAGTTATATTATTATATCAAAATTATACAACTTTTAAAACAACATTTTTAAATATTTATCAAATAAATTACAATAAAAACTGACCCTCCAAGTCAATCCCGACAAATAGAGGTCTTGGAAGGTAATTCTTATAGAATAGATTAGCGTTCTTCTCGGAAATATGCAAGTCCCAGACTTTCGGGTGGTTGAGTCTCCTTTTTTCTGCGAACACTGGTAAGTACAAGCACAAGTATTGTGACAAGATAGGGCAGCATATTAAAAATTGCTATTGAGCTTCTGCTGAGACCCGAAATATAGGAATATGCAATATAAAGTCCGCCAAATATAAACGAGCCGAGAATACCTACGTTAGGTTTCCAGAGAGCAAATATAACAAGGGCTATTGCAAGCCAGCCTCTGTCACCGAAGCCACCGTTTGTCCATGAGCCGCCGGTGTAGTCCATAATAAAATAAAGGCCGCCAAGACCTGCAATGGCACCGCCTATGCAGGTTGCAAGATATTTATATTTTGTAACGTTTATGCCTGCGGCATCGGCTGTGGCGGGGTTTTCGCCAACTGCTCTGAGGTGCAGTCCTGCGCGGGTACGTTTTAAGAAAAATGCCGCAGCAAGAGCAATGATAACTGCAAGATATGCCAAAAATCCGTAGGAGAAAAGCATCTTTCCCAATGCTCCCAAATCATCGGCAAATGGAAGTGGGGTTTTAAAATAATCGGAGCTTGTTTTAACCGACAGGTTGCCTCCGTCACCAAAAATTTTGGTGAGTGAGCCGCCAAAAAAATCACCGAAGCCCACGCCGAAAGTGGTAAGGGCAAGACCGGTTACGTTTTGGTTGGCACGCAGTGTTATGGTAAGAAAGCTGTATATCAGCGCCAGAAGCGCAGACCCTGCCAGAGATGCAAAAAGAGGTATGAGTATGCAAAGAGCCGGATGAGGCACTTGTACTGCTCTCTCATAAAGATATGCACCAATAATGCCGGCACTGCCGCCCATATACATAATACCCGGAATACCAAGGTTAAGATTTCCGCTTTTTTCGGTCAAAATTTCACCGGTTGAGCCAAACAGAAGCGGAATACCCTGTTCAACTGCTTTACTTATTATTGTAGCAAACATATATTACGCCTCCTTATGTCTTTTGTGAATTTTAATCTGATAGTTTACAAAAAACTCACTGCCTATAATAAAGAACAATATAATGCCCGTGAGGATATCGGCAACGCTGTGATTGAAGTCAAATGCAGTAGCAATCTGACTTGCACCGCACTCCAAAAATACTATAATAAATGAGGTAAGAACCATGATAACGGGGTTGAACTTAGCAAGCCATGATACCATGATAGCCGTAAACCCGAGACCGCCAATGGTTGTGGTGGTTATGGTGTGGTCAACGCCCGACACAATCAAAAAGCCGGCAATACCGCAAAGTGCGCCCGAAATTGCCATTGTTCTGATAATTACTTTTTTAACATTGATGCCAACATAGCGGGCTGTATTCTGACTTTCGCCAACAACGGAAATTTCGTAGCCCTGCTTACTATACCGGAGATATATGTACATTGCAACGGTAAGCACCGCAACAACGAGAACACACAATGCATACTTCTGACCGCCCAGAGACGGCAGCCAACCCATCATGGAATCGGAATTGATAATACCGACTGTGTTGGAGTTTTTTGGATTTTCCCAAAAAACTATGCAAAACGAAACGAGCTGAGTTGCAATATAGTTCATCATAAGAGTAAAGAGAGTTTCGTTGGTGTTGAACTTAGCCTTAAAGAAAGCGGGTATAACTGCCCACACAAGACCAACCAGCACCGATGATACAACCATGACCAAAATAAGAAGCCCCTGAGGTAGCTTGTTGCCAAGGTATATCATGCAAGCCGCGCATGCAAGTGCTCCTGCCAGGCTCTGCCCCTCTGCGCCGATATTCCAAAATCTCATTTTGAAAGCAGGAGTAACAGCCAGCGACACACAAAGAAGCATCGCAAGCTCCTTGAGCATAATCCAAAAACGTCTCTCCGTACCGAAGTTACCTTCAAACATCTCTTTATACACACTTATAGGGTCAAGACCGGTAAGAAAGTTGATTACAAAGCCGCATATAACAAGGGCTATTACAACAGCTGCAATTCTTACGAGCCACGATTTGTACCATTCCATGCTCTTACGCTTGGAAACCTGCATCAAAGGCTCATGCACAGTATGAGAATTATTTTGCTTCGCCATTTTTTACCTCCCGTGATTTTGTCATCAAAAGACCAATCTGTTCTTTGGTGGCGGTGCGCGCGTCAACAATTCCGCTGACCGAGCCTCCGCTAAGCACCATAATTCGGTCACAGAGCTCTAACAGAACGTCGAGGTCTTCGCCCACATATATAACCGCTACTCCATTTTTCTTTTGCTCATTTAAAAGGTTATATATTGTATAGGAGGCATTTATATCAAGACCTCTTACCGGATAAGCCGCCATAAGCACCTTGGGTGATGATGCAATTTCACGTCCTACCAAAATCTTTTGAATATTTCCTCCCGAAAGGCGGCGCACAGGAGTACTTGCATCGGGAGTTACAACCTTTAGTCTATGAATAATATCTTCGGCAAGGTCTTTGGGTTCCTTGCGTCTTACAAACATTGATTTACCCCTGCGGTAGCTTCGCAGCATCATGTTGTCAACAATGTCCATATTTCCGACAAGCCCCATACCCAGTCTGTCTTCGGGGACAAATGAAAGGCGCACGCCCATATCTCTTATTTCAACAGGAGTTTTGTCTCTCAAATCCTCCTGTTCTCCGCTCTTTGGATCATTATACACAATTCTTCCTTCGGTTAGCTTTTGAAGACCGGCAATAGATTCGAGAAGCTCTCTCTGACCGCTGCCCGCTATGCCTGCAATACCTAAAATCTCGCCCGAATTGGCTGTAAATGAAATATCGCGCAGTACGGTTGCACCTTCTCTGTTGATACAGCTGATGTCTTCCACAACAAGGCGCGGAGCAGTATTCACCGGTAAATCTCTGTGAATATTGAGCTCGGTCTTTTTGCCGACCATCATCTCGGTGAGCTGATTTTCGGTGGTTTCAACGGTGTTTACGGTGCCGACATATTCGCCCTTTCTCAAAACAGAAACACGATCCGAAAGGCTGAGCACCTCGTGAAGCTTGTGAGTTATAATTATAATAGCCTTGCCATCGTCACGCATGTGCCTCAGAATATCAAAAAGCTTTTGAGTTTCCTGAGGAGTGAGAACGGCGGTTGGCTCGTCCAAAATCAGAATATCGGCTCCGCGGTAAAGTACTCTTATTATTTCAACAGTCTGCTTTTCGGAAACCGACATTTCATAAACCTTTTTGTCGGGGTCTATGGCAAAGCCGTAACGTTCCCCTATTTCGGAAACCTTGGCACGGGCAGATTTTAAATCAAACTTGCCCTCGTCTTCAAGACCGAGAATTATATTTTCGGCAGCCGAAAAAACATCAACAAGCTTAAAATGCTGATGTATCATGCCGATTTTGTATTTGTATGCGTCTTTGGGAGAGCGGATAACCGCCTCTTCGCCGTCTATAAAAATTTGACCGGAATCGGGATAATAAATACCCGAAATCATGTTCATAAGCGTTGTTTTACCGCTACCGTTTTCACCCAATACAGACAAAATCTCGCCCTTATTTACTGTAAGACAAACGTCCTTATTGGCAAATTTATTTCCAAAGGCTTTGGTAATATTTTTGAGTTCTATTGCACTTGCTTCGCCCAAATTATTCCCCTCCCGACAGAATTTTTTCTTTTTGTTTTGAAAAAAACAAAACAGATTTTGACCTTTTCAAAACAAAAAGCATAAGTTAAAACGTCATTTACGACACTTCACTGTAAGAATCTGAGGCAGAGCCAAAGGCTCTGCCTCACACCTTAATTCATTAAATTATTTTGTTGTAATACCGTCGATATCTATATCAAAGTAAGGAGCACTGCGGTATTCGGATTCGTGGAAGTAACCGTCGGATACAACCTGAGTATCCGATTCAAAGTTTTCGTCAGAATCAACGTCTGCCTCGTATGAATCGAGAGTCTTGCCGTCTACAGTAAATGTAGCTGTATCAAATACCTTGATTTCGCCTGAGATAAGCTGAGCTTTAACTTCTTCGAGCTTTTCGGCAGTACCGGGAGCAGCAACAGCATCATTGAGGCCGATAATCTGAACAACATCGTCAGCAAGACCCTTACAGAAGTCCTGCTCGATTTTTGTGCCGTTCATTGCTGCATCGATAATGTGTTCAAAGTAGGGCTGCCAATTGATTTTGCTGGAAACAAGAGCTGTGTTGGGACCCCATTCGCGGGTATCGAGGTTGTATGCAACGTTGGGAACGCCTGCCTCTTCACAAGCCTTGGGAGCACCCTCAGAGTCGGCGTGCTGGCTAATGAGGATACAGCCGTCTGCAATAAGAGCGTTGGCAGTTTCTTTTTCTGCTGCAATATCAAACCATGAATTGGTGTATTTAACATCCATTGTAACTGTGGGACATACAGAACGTGCACCGAGGAAGAAAGAGGTAAGACCTGATTTAACCTCGGCATAAGGATATGCACCTACATAACCCATTTTTGCTTTATCTGCTGTAAATTGACCGTTTGCAATCATGTCGTTGATTTTGAGACCTGCTGCGACACCTGCAAGGTATCTGCCTTCGTAGATGGAAGCAAATGCATTATAGAAGTTGTCAAGCTTTTCGGTATGAGCCTTTGTACCGGTAGCATGGCAGAAAATAACATCGGGATATTCTTTAGCTGCCTGAATCATGAAATCTTCGTGACCAAAGCTGTCTGCAAACACGAGATCGCAGCCTGCATCAGCAAGATCTGCTGCTGCGTCGTAGCAAGCGGAAGATTCGTCGATGTTCTTTTTGAACATAATCTGATCGTCAGAAAGACCCATAGAATCTGCTGCAGCTAATGCTGCATCTATGAAGTTTTTGTCATAGGTTGAGTTTTCGTCATGAAGGAAAATAAAACCTACTTTAAAATCTGATGCCGCATCTTTTGCTGCGTCATCTGACCCATTTGTTGCTTTCTCACCGGAGCATGCTGCAAATGAAAGCACCATTACCAGAGAGAGGAGCATAGCCAATAATTTTTTCATTGTTTTTATACCTCCGTAAAAAATAATAGCTGTCGGCATATACCGACAAAATACAATACTAATTTTATATTATTTCAATTATAATTACAATGAGAATTTATGACAAATTTTTGTCTCATTTTCAATGCAATTTGTACTAAAAAGATAGCCTAAGTTTTGGCAATGCATACAATAAGCCGCAAAAAGCGGTAAAATCCGATTTTGCGGCTTTAAAATTTTGTGACATATCCTGCAAGGCGTTATTACCAATATTTTTTCCAATCGGGATTTAAGAATCTCATGAGCGCCTCCATATAGAAGTAGTCGCCCCATATATTACATTCGTCTATACCGATATTTCCTGCATAATAGTATGTAGCATGCTTGATAAGACCGTTGGATTCGGGATCATCCTTGGTGGTATAATTCTCGATAAGAGAATTCATAATCTTTTCTGCGGTTTCCCAATAGAGCTTTCTGTGCTTATCGTCGAGAGGCATAACCTTGCATGCCTCCAAAAGACCGCACACTGCAATGCAGGCAGCCGAGCTGTCGCGTGGTTCGTCGCCTTTGGTGAAGGAAAGATCCCAGTATGCAATATAGTCTTCGGGGAGGTGGCTTATATAATAATCGACAATGGAATAATATTTGTCCATTATTTCTTTGTTGTGCATATATGAATATGTAAACGGCGTTCCCGTCACACCCCACGCCTGACCTCTTGACCATGCGCTTGAGTCGGAGAACCCTTGCTTTGTGCCGCCGCCGAGTCTGGCACCGGTTTTTTGATCAAAGTAGAAGTTCTGGAATGTGGAGCCGTCGTCTCTGACAACGGTTTCCATGGTTGTGTTGAAATGAGCAAAAGCCTTGCGTGTAAATTCGGAATTGCCCGACTCTTTGCCTGCCCAAAACAGAAGATTGATGTTCATGAGGCAGTCTATAATAAGACGATAAAGTGATGATTCTTCGCAATCTGCGTCACCTGCAAGCTGGATGAACTGTCCTTTTTCTCTGAAACGGCCGGCAAGCACCTCGGCAGCAGCAAGAGCTTTTTCTTTCATATATTCATCACCGGTCACCTTATATCCGGCAACCATAGAGAGTGTAAAGATAAATCCTATATCGTGATCGCCCATACCTGTCATTGTATCAACACGGTTTGCAAAGGAAGGCAAAAGCTTTTCGGCGGTTTCTTTGTATATTGCGTCGCCGGTAAATTCGTAGGCAAGCCAAAGCATACCTGTCCAGAAGCTCTGCGTCCATCCACCGTCGTTTGGCATCTTTTTGTATACGCCGTTTTCACTGGCTGCACTTGGGAAGCCATCGGAAAATGTGGGGATGGCACCTTTTATTTTATCAAGGGCGTTTGCCAGTGCGGTTTTAAGCTTTTCTTCAGTGAGAACAGAAAAGCTGTTAGTGTTTTCGTTCATAAAATAAGCCTCCAAGGTCTACCAAAATTTATATTATGCTACATTATAACACTTGTCCGAAAAAAAATCAACATCTATTTGTCAAAAATTTTAGATTTTAGATTTTGTATAAAAATGAGATAAAATCACTTTGGATATTTTACAAAACAGATTGCATGCGGTGGAGTCAATGCAGCACTGCATGCCCTGCAGTGCCGAAAAATCTATATGCAACATTATAAAAAATTCACTCCGGTTTTTATACAAAGTTTACATAATATTTTGTCAAGGATAATTTTTTCTTTACTGAGTGATTTTTGTGTGATATAATTCTTTTACGCCACTTTTGATAAGGAAAATTTACTTTAACTGGAGATGAAATTAATGATAAAAATCGGATTTATAGGCGCCGGCAACATGGGCGGAGCCATAATATCGGGCATGGTAAAAAGCGGAACCTTTGATGCAAAAAGCATCTGTGTATGCGACAAGAATATATCACCCGAAATATCGGCTCTCGGCACGGAGCTTGCCGATATTGCGACCCTCACCAATACCTGCGGTGTTATCGTGCTGGCAGTAAAGCCGAATATGCTCTCTGAGGTTGCAAGGGATATCTGCACATCATCATCTGACCTATCGGAAAAGCTTTTTGTATCCATTGCCGCAGGCGTAAAGCTTGAAAAGCTTGCCGCAATGCTTAATACTAAAAAAATTATCAGAGTAATGCCAAATCTGTGCCTTAAGGCGTCGGAGGGAATGTGCGTTTTATGCAGAACCGCCGATGTATCAGACGATGAGCTGAGCTTTGGCGAAAAAATATTTGGGTGCAGCGGCAAAACAGCCGTATTAAAAGAAGAACTCATTGATGCCTGCACTGCTATCAACGGCAGCGGTCCGGCATATGTGTTTATGTTTATGGAAGCTATGGCAGATGCTGCAGTAAAGCATGGAATCGACCGCAAAACCGCCTATACTCTGAGTGCTCAGACAGTGCTCGGAAGTGCGGCAATGATGCTCGCAACCTCTCTCCACCCCGGAGTTCTCAAAGATATGGTCTGCTCACCGGGAGGCACCACAATCGAAGCTGTTCAAGCACTCGAAGACGCAGGCCTTCGCTCAGCAGTTATGGCGGCAGTTGACGCGTGTGTCCAAAAGGCTGAAAATATGGGTAATTAGTTTGCCCTATCTGTCGGCAAAGCTGACAGTGCTCTTTTCGGGAGTAGCTTTAAGAGGCGATTTGCATGATGTAACAGCCTGATAGTTATCATTTTTTATACCGCTCCGGCATAAGCATAAAACACGGGAATTTTTATGCGAGGTGAACGAAGTGGGTAAACTAAAAGATTTTTTGTCAGAAAACCGAAAGCTATCATACACAATGTTTTTTGCTTGGCTGTCGGCATGTGTTTTTGCAATATATTACGGAGCAGCAAACGACGGCGGTGAGTTTGACGGTATATGTGAATATGTAAAAAAAATAATAGAATCCAAAGCAGGAATAGCCGAAATTATTAAAAACGGAATCATAACAAATCTTCGGTTTCTGTTTTTTATACTTATTATATCTATGACTGCTTTTTTGTGCCCCGGGGCGGCAATACTCAGTGCATTCAAAGGCTTTGCATGCGGAATAACCTCGATAATACTTATAAAACTCTACGGTATAAGAGCAATGGCGGCAGTATTTTTGGCGGTGGTAATCCCACAGCTTGTGAGCATGCCGATATACATGACGATGCTGGTGTCATCGGTCAAATATCCGCTGGGCAGAATAAAAGCAGACAAGGTTGAAACAGCCGCGGACAAAAGAAAGCAATGGCTTTCTTTTGCTTTTGTACAGCTTGTACTTACCGGAGTTTTATCGTGCATATCGGTGGCAGAATCGCTTGTACTGCAGATTATATACCCTATCTTGAACCAATAAAATACTAAGGATTGATAATTATGAAAGAAATGCTGATATCTGAATTTGCACAATATTTGCAAGAAGAAAAACAGGTATCTCAAAATACGGTACAGTCATATTGCAGAGATATAAAGCAATTTTCTTTGTATATAGAATCTGCAGGCTTCGACCTGTTGAGCGCCGGAAGAACTCAGGTGCTTGAATATATGACAAAAATGCAAAAAAACGGCAAGGCAGATTCTTCAATTATGAGATGTATTGCATCTGTAAGGTCACTGTATAATTTTATGCAGATAAAGGGAATTAAAGCCTCCAACCCTGCATTAAATCTCAAAACTCCAAAAAAAGAAAACAAGGCTCCCGAAATACTCACTCAAACAGAAATAGAAGCATTGCTCGATGCCCCCGATGGTTCTACGGTAAAATCCATAAGAGACAAAGCAATGCTTGAGGTTATGTATGCAAGCGGCGTAAGGGTTACAGAGCTCATAACAATGAAAATCAGCGATATTGATTCAGACCTCGGATATCTGAAATGCTTCAAGGCAGACAACATTCGCATTGTTCCTCTGGGCAAGGTGGCTGTTGAAGCTGTCAAAACCTATCTGACCGCGGCAAGGCCACTTATGGCAACAAAAGACACTCAAACACTTTTTGTAAACTGCAGCGGCACTGCCATGTCGAGACAAGGATTCTGGAAGCTGATTAAGAAATACGCCAAAATGGCAGGCATACAAAAAGAAATAACGCCTCACACCATCAGGCATTCCTTTGCAACTCATCTTCTGGAAAACGGTGCGGATCTTGCATCAATTCAAGAAATGTTGGGTCACAAGGATATATCCTCCACTCAGGTTTACGCAAAGCTTGTGCACGGCAGAATAAGAGAAGTGTATAACAAGGCTCACCCAAGGGCGTGAGCCTTGCTTAATTTTTTATACAATTAAAAGCAGTGTTCCCCCTGCAAGAAGCAAAAGGCCCGTCAGAGACTTATTTGTGACTTCTTCTTTCAGAACAACACATGAAAACAGCATTGTTAAAAGAATACTCAGCTTGTCAATCGGCACAACAATACTCGCCGGTCCCTCCTTTAATGCCTTGTAGTACGACAGCCACGAAAGTCCCGTGGCAAAGCCCGAAATGACAAGAAAGAAAAAAGACTTACCGTCAATCCGCTTTATATCGTAGCGACTGTTCGTAACAAACACCGCCAGCCACGCCATAATGAGAACCACAACAGTGCGTATTGCCGTTCCGAGGTCAGAGTCCACGTCGGAAATTCCAACCTTTCCAAGAATTGAAGTGAGCGCTGCGAATACCGCCGACATAACCGCCCATATAAACCAGCTGCTGCCGTCTTTTTCGATTTTGCTTTTGTTTTTGCCGGGCTCTATCATCATATATGTACCCACAGCTATTAAAGTAATGCAAAATATTTTTAAAAGCGTTACTTCCTCTTTCAAAAAAATAAACGCAAGTATCATAGATAAAATTGTGCTCGACTTGTCTATAGGCATAACCTTACTCACACTGCCAAGCTGCAGTGCCTTAAAGTAGCATAACCACGATGCACCGGTTGCCGCTCCCGAAAGTACAAGGAATACAAGCGTTTTTTGTTGTATCTGCAAGATTTCGTTTTGCACGCCGCATACAAAGACTATGATCCATGAGAAAAAGAGCACTACCGTTGTTCTTATTGCAGTAGCCAGATTAGAATTTATATTTTTTATTCCGATTTTTGAAAGCACCGCCGTTATTCCCGCAAAAAATGCAGAAGAAAAGGCATATGCAATCCACATAATAAAACACCTCTTAAGTTTTAATTACAAAGCATTTTCAACAACACCGCACACCAATCCGACAAAAATCAATTTCCCAAAATTTCTTTTGCCTTAAGAACTGCCGCAATAGTTTTGCCGTCTTTAATCTCGCCTTTCATCACCATATCAAAAAGCTTCGACATATGAATTTTTTCTATATCCACAAACTCTCCGTCATCAGGCGCTGCCTCACCCTTTTGAAGCTCTGTTGCCATAAAAATATGCAAAACCTCATTGCTATAACCAACCGAAGGATAAAATTGCCCAAGACTTACAAAATTGCCGGCAGTATATCCCGTTTCCTCAGCAAGCTCACGTTTTCCGCATACAATCGGTTCCTCACCCGGGTCAAGCTTTCCGGCAGGAATTTCTAAAAGAACCTCGTCATATGGCTTGCGAAACTGCCTTACAAGATAAGCATATCCCTCGTCGTCAATACATATTACTCCCACCCCGCCGGGGTGAAAAACCATTTCGCGTGTAGAGATGCTGCCGTCGTCCAGTTTGACCGTGTCGACAACATATTCCAAAACTCTGCCCTTGAAAATCCGATTTCTTTCTATTGTCTTTTCATTCATTATCATTTCATTTCAGACCTTTTTTCCAATTTTGCAATCAACCTTACCGCAAAAGCACCCACAATCATGCCCACAAGAATTAATGCAGCAGCCTTAATCCATGTATACGAAGACTTTTGGTATGCACCGATGCCGGAATTTGAAGAATCGTTTGAAGCCTCGGAGGTTTCTTTGGTTTTGGCACCGCTCTCGTCTATAAAGACTATTCCCTCCGGCTCTGTGGTTCTGATTTCATTGTTGTTTATATCATGGCTATAAACGGCAGAATTTTTGACAGTATAGTCGGCATTTTTGCCGTTTGAGCTGACAAACTTATAAAGTGCGGTAAGCTCCATCAAACTGTCGGTTTCATCCACACCTTCGGGAACCAAAAATTTAAACGTGCCGTAGCTTGCCTCATTTACCAGAAATACACCGTTTTTGACATGATACACATTGCCATCAAAGGTGAGAGAAACCAAAATGTTATCACCTATCTTTGGTGTCTGACTTACGCTGTCAAAATACATATAAGATGACAAATTCGAAATTTCAATTTCTTGACCGACAATTGACGGGATTTCGGCTTCGTTTTCGTCATCCTCGGGCACATCACTGCCAATCTCTTCCATAACCGAAATACTCGAAACAGAAGAGCCGATTTTTGAAACAGTGCCAAAAACAAGCTTATCCTGCTTTCCGGCAATTATTGCCTCAATCCTGTCAAGGCTTTCTGACGCTGAAAATCCGGAAAGAGAACTGAAAGCAAAAATCAATATTGATAATACCGTTAATACAAATTTTTTCATATATACACTCATTCCTTACTGCCGACAAAAATACCGATTGATACGAATATTGCAAAAGGCTGTTGCCGAACATACCCATTATGCACCTGCAACAGCCTTTGTCTTCAAATTTTATTCAGTAATTATTCAGCTGCGGGAGCTTCTTCTGCTGCGGAAGCCTCTTCTGCTGCAGGAGCTTCTTCTGCTGCGGGAGCTTCTTCTGCTGCGGGAGCTTCTTCTGCCGCGGGAGCTTCTTCTGCTGCGGGAGCCTCTTCTGCTGCGGGAGCTTCTTCTGCTGCGGGAGCCTCTTCTGCTGCGGGAGTCTCTTCTGCCGCGGGAGTCTCTTCTGCTGTGGGAGCAAGAAGTGCTCTTATACTGAGACCAATCTTCTGGTTTTCGAGGTCAATTTCAACAATCTTAGCCTGAACATGCTGTCCTACCATGAGCTCGTCTTCAACCTTGCCTATTCTCTTGTCTGCAACCTGAGAAATATGGATAAGACCGTCTACACCGGGATAGATTTCGGCAAAAGCACCAAAGGGAACAATGCGAACAATCTTACAATCGATAACATCGCCAACCTTTAGCTCGTTTTCAACCTTTTTCCAAGGGTTGTCTTCGGCTTTTCTGAAACCGAGAGAAACCTTGCCCTTTTCTTTGTCAAATTCGAGAACATACACGCTTACTTCATCACCAACAGATACAACCTCAGAAGGATCCTTAATCTTGGACCACGAAAGCTGAGAAATATGGATAAGACCGTCTACACCGCCAATGTCTACAAATGCGCCAAAGCTTGTGATAGATTTAACAATACCGTTATATTCCTTGCCAACCTCGATATTTGCCCAAAATTCTGCGGCAAGAGCTGCTTTTTGCTCTAAAATAACGTTTTTGATAGAGCCTACAACCTTAGTTCTGCCACGCATTTTTCTGATATCGATGATTCTGAATGAAACATCATCACCAACAATGGATTCAAGATTCTGAAGGTATCTGTCACTTGCCTGAGATGCGGGAACAAATACTCTTGTGCCCTTAGCCGAAACAATAACACCGCCGTTTACTGCCTGGATAACCTTGCCTGTAAGGATAGCTTTGGATTCAAATGCATCTTCAATTTCCTTTGCACCCTTCATCATTGCAAGCTTTTTCATTGAAAGTGTAACTTCACCGTCAACATCATTAACTCGTACAACAAAAACTTCCACTTCATCTCCGGCTTTGTACATAGCGGTGATGTCTGCTGTAGGATCGTCTGTAACTTCGGCAGCAGGAAC
This sequence comes from Clostridia bacterium, assembly GCA_016293435.1. GTDB lineage: Bacteria > Bacillota > Clostridia > UMGS1810 > UMGS1810 > RGIG1828. Next base: position 10,164 of record JAEDEG010000038.1, on the reverse strand, counting down.
AAATCCATCTGATTTGTAGCCAAGATTTACACTTATACCTTTCTCGCTGACACCCATTACAGTACCCTTCACTATATCCCTTGTATTTAAAGTGATCAGAGATTTTTCGTACTCCTCAAATTCTTGTGCGAAGCTTTCTGCTCCATTAACATTTTCAACCATTTTGTCTATAACCTCCTTAATTATGCACGACGGTGTGGAAGCACCGGCCGTTATACCAATTTTCTTTGGTATATATATATTCTGAGGAAAATCCTCAAAATTTTCGATTTGAAAAGTATTGGAACAATACTTTTTGCAGATTGCGGTAAGCTTGGCAGTGTTGGAACTGTCTTTGCTTCCTATTACAATCATGAGCTCTGACTCTTTGGCAAGCTCTGATGCCTCGAGCTGTCTTTCATTTGTGGCACTGCATATAGTGTCAAAAACAAGGGCATCACTGTGGCTATTGCGTATACACCCGGCAATTTGCTCAAAGGTGTGCCTGTCCATTGTGGTCTGACAAACCAGACAGATTTTTTCGCCACTTTCTATTTTATCACTTATTTCGGATATGTCAAGAGCAATTATTGCATTATTTTCGCACCAACCGTTAATGCCCTGCACCTCGGGGTGGTTTTTGTTGCCAACAATTACTATTTTATATCCTTCGTTATAGTGCTTATAAACTATATTGTGAATTTTTTTGACAAAGGGACAGGTAAGGTCTATATACTCAATTTTCTGCTCGTGTAACCTGTCTATCACGTCTTTGCCCACACCGTGAGTGCGTATTGCAAGCTTTGCATCGGCAGGAAGATCAGATACGTCATTTACTGTACCGACGCCCTTTTCCTTAAGGTCGTGAACGACAAACTCATTGTGAATTATGGGACCGAGAGTGCAAATCGGCTCTTTGCCTGCCTTAGACTCAAGGACTTTGACCGCGCGGTCAACACCGAAGCAGAATCCGGCTGTCTGAGCAAGTGTAATTTTCATATTCTGCATTTCCTCTCAGTTTTTAAATTTAAGCAGCGCTCTGCCTTGTTTGCAAGGAGCATAGCTTGCAACAGATTCAATAAGCGGCAAAGCCGCGTCATTCAACGTTTTCAGTGGGAGATTGAACTCCCGCTGAAAAAATTAAGTGTCACCCGCCGCCTATAGAGGCGGAGGACATCTTAATTTAGTTATAATTATAAGTTTTGGTTTTTGTCGCCGAGAGCTTTGATTTTGTCATAAATCTCATTGCTGATACGCTCAAAATCCTCCTGGGTCGGCTTGGTTTCAAAATTGTTATAATAAAGGGGTTCACCTATATCTATGGTAACCTTTGAAAATATGCGGTATGATGCAGTGATATGTACGGGGAGAACCGGAGCTTCGGTTTTTACTGCCAAAAATCCTATGCCGGATTTGACATCGCCCTCTCCCTTTACCATTTCACGCTGACCGGTAGGAAAAATACCTATCACGCCACCGCCTTTGACGGTTTTTATTGACGTTTTTATAGAAGCAAAATCGGCGGTGCTCCTCTTTACGGGTATTGCCTTAATCATTTTCAGAACAAGACTCAAACCAAACACATGAAAAAGCTCTTCCTTTGCCAAATAATATATACGTCTTTTCAAAAAAGCCTGCAAAAGCGGAGGATCCCAATTGCTAAGGTGATTACTGCAAAGAACAAATCCACCCTCTGTGGGAACATTTTCACTTCCGTTTAATTTGACCCTGAAAATAAGCATTATAAACGCCTTTACCAACGTGCATACAAATTTGTACATCAGTTTATCACCTTTCGGATTATACTGCAGACAAGGTCTACAGATTCTTCAAGATTTAGCTCGGTTGTATCGGCAAGGTGAGCATCCTCTGACATTCTGAGCGGAGAAACCTCTCTTTCACAATCCTGCTTGTCTCTGTATTTCATTTCGGAAAGAACCTCATCAAAGCTTGTATCTATGCCTTTTTCAATAAGCTCTCTATGCCGACGCTGTGCTCTCGCTTCTGCCGACGCAGTAAGAAAAATTTTAACATCAGCATTGGGAAGCACGCATGTACCTATATCTCTGCCATCCATTATACAGTCATATTTGCGGGCAAGAGCACGCTCCGCTTTCAAAACCCATTCTCTGACAGCGGGAATGATTGCAATATCAGATGCTGCCTTAGAAACCTCGGGGGTGCGGATTTTGCCGGTGACATCAACACCGTCGAGTATCATATGCTGCTGACCGTCTTTTCGACAAATATCAAGAGAGGTATTATTGAGCATGGATACAACGGCATCATGGTCTGAAACAATATCCACAGATGTGTCCAGAGCTTTGAGCGCAAGCGAGCGAAACATTGCACCTGTATCTATATATACGAAATCAAAAATTTCTGCCGCCCGTCTGGCAACGGTGCTCTTACCTGCACCGGATGGGCCGTCTAATGCAATATTTATCATCTGACGTGTTCTCCTTCGCGTACATAAGCATATTTGTATATAAAACAGCATCATGCTTTATTATATATCATAATCCGAAAATACTCAATAGTTTTTTTAAAAAAAGTCACACAAATTTAATATTTGATAAAGCTATACAACAGGACGGTAGCATCTGAATATAAAGTTTATCCCTTTTGTACATTCAAAAACCCGCTTTTGTCCAAGGGGCTCAAGACCGACACTCGCCTCTGCGGAAACCGTAAACGGTTCATCCCTTTCGGAAAAGACCTCTATCACGCTCGATTTGCTTATATCAAGCACAACTGCCGTTCCGTCAAATGCCGCAGCCTTCTCGCCGTCTATCAGCACCGACACTTCACTGCCCGAAAGCGGTCTGTCTGAAACGAGAGTAACCGCACATTCTCCGGGGCAGCTGACTGCATCGCCGCTTGTGGTAACAGCATCACCCAACATAAATATTCGTGCCTGACTTATGACAATTGCAAGTACGAGAATGAGCGGAATCGCAAATCCCGCACCACGCGCCATAAGCACGCCTTTTGATTTGGATTTTATCAAAAATATTTTCAAAAGAATCACCCCTTTTGAAAATATTTTATGCACCTAATCAGGCATTCATACCCGCAAGATATGCAGTGGAAAATGCAATCTGCAAATTAAAACCTCCGGTGTAAGCATCAACATCTATAACCTCTCCTGCAAAAAAAAGCCCCGGCGAAAGCTTCGACTCCATGGTTGTGGGGTTAATTTCTTTAACGCACACGCCGCCCGATGTGATAATCGCCTCGCTCACAGGTCGCTTGCCCGCAACTGTAAAGCGAATCCCTTTGAGAAGCGAAACAAGAGTGTGCCGCTGCGTTCGCGTAACAGAATTCACCTTTGTGTGTTCGTCTATGCCCGAGAGCTTAACTACGGTAGGAATCATCCTTTTGGGCAAAAGATCGTCAAGCGAATTTATAAAATCTTTATTTTTCTCTTTTTCAAAATCTCTCAAAATACGGTTGTCAAGAGTTTTAAAATCGAGAGCGGGCTTTAGATCAATCTCTATAAAATATTCTTTGTCATCCCTTATGTGGGACGACGCACTGAGCACAATCGGGCCGCTCAGTCCGAAATGGGTAAACAGCATTTCGCCAAAATCATCATAAACCGTTTTGTTGTCGCTAATCAGTCTTAGTGCAACATTTTTGAGCGAAATGCCCATCATGTCGGCAACATATTTTTCTTTGGTAACAAGGGGTACGAGAGAGGCTTTCGGCTCAATTATTTTGTGACCGCAGCCTTCGGCAAAACGGTATCCGTCTCCGGTGGACCCCGTGAGCGGATAGCTGATACCACCCGTGGCTATAATCACACTGTCTGCAGAAAGCTTTTTGCCGCCCGAGAGAAAAAGCTCATATACTCCGTTTTTGCGATACAAATCCTTAACCTCGGAATATATAATTTGCGCACCGTTTCCGGTGGCATAATTTTCAAGGGTGTTTCTCACGTCTGCCGCCCTGTCGGAAACCGGAAAAATTCTGCCGCCCCTCTCTTCCTTAAGATGCAGCCCTTCTTTTTCCAAAAGATCTGTGAGGTCTTTGTTGGTAAAGGAATAAAAAGAGCTGTACATAAAATTGGCATTTACGGCAGTGTTGGCAATAAAGTCTTCAATCGGGGCAGAGTTGGTTACATTGCATCTTCCCTTTCCGGTTATGAGAAGCTTTTTGCCCAGAACTTTATTTTTTTCTATTAGATATACCCTGTTGCCGCGGGCGGCGCACACGCCTGCCGCAAGCATACCGGCGGGGCCTGCGCCGACAATGGTAACTGTATGCATTATAAGTGTGTTCCTCTCTGTATGATTTGATTTAAGGTATTTGCTTATTCATCTTTTCCTATCGGCTTTTCATATACTCTGTATTCATCCCAGATATTTTCAAGAGCATTGAAATTTTCGGTAACCTTATTGCGGTTACGCATAACAAGAGCCACAATCAAAGCGTTGATAATGCTCAGCGGTGCCACCAGCGAATCTACAAAGTTTGACATATCAGAACGTGCAATAAGCGTCTGATCGGCGTATTTTACTATGGGAGAAATTTCGGAGTCGGTAATGGCTATAATCTTGCTCTTTTTGTCGTAGGCATATTTCACGGCATTGAGAGTTCGCCTTGAATATCTCGGGTAGCTGATTGCAATTACAACATCATTTTCGCTCGTGGCAAAAATCTGTTCAAAGGTCTCGCTCGCCGAATTGGTGGTAATAAGGCGCACATCCAAGGAAATGAGATTCAGATAGAAGCCCAGAAAGTTGGCAATCGAAAAACAGGTTCTGGCTCCGAGCACATATACTATGCGCGCATTCATTATTGTATCTATCGAAGATGTAAAATCCTCCACGCTCACCGATTCGAGAGTCTGGCGGAGCTTGTCAATATCGGAGGAAAGCACAGTTTTCAAAACATCTTTTTCGGCAAATTTGGTGGAGGTTATCTCCATACGCTGAGCCGCAGTGAGCTTATTTTTTATAATTTCCCTAAGCACTCTCTGAAAATCGGGATAGCCGTTGTAACCAAGCTCAGACGCAAAGCGCACAACGGTAGATTCACTCACGCCCACCTTTTCACCAAGCTTTGCGGCAGTCATAAATGCCGCCTTGTCATAATGATCAGAAATAAAGTCTGCAATGAGCTTCTGGCTTTTGGAAAATCCAAAGCGCATGGTGGTAAGCTTTTCTATAATATTATTTTTATCTTCCATAATGATATTCCTCATCAACTATTACTTACAATTTTTCACAATTACCCAAAAACACCCCTCCAATTAATATGGAGGGGGTTGGGTACGTTATCGAAATATATATTCTCAAACAGAGTATAGCTTATGCCTTAACTACGTTTGCAGCCTGAGGACCTTTAGCGCCGTCTATAACTTCGAACTCTACAGCTTCACCTTCCTGAAGTGACTTATAACCATCCATATTGATTGCTGAGAAGTGAACGAAAACATCGCCGCCGTCTTCACACTCGATAAATCCATAACCTTTTTCGGCATTAAACCATTTTACTGTACCTTTTTGCATTATTGTGCCTCCTAAAAATACTGAGCAAAACTGCTCTTTGTTAATGTACGAGCAGTTTTACGACTACTCACTTCCTTATATTACCACAATTTTTTAATATTGTCAATAAGTTTTTATAATATTTTAACAAACATAAGTAATTATATTTTCTTTTATTTATTGGATTTTACAAAGAATACTATTTTCCCTTTTTCACAACATAAAACACCCTCTGTTCTTCCTTAGTCGGCGCATCAAACGAAAGGTCTCCATACACAGCCTGCACAACGAGTCCGCTTGCTTCTATTGCGGAGCATAGCTCCTTGTGGGAGTACCAGCGTTGGGAATGTTCTTCGCATATTCGGCTGTATCTGTCGCTTTGGTCTTTGACAAAAAAGTTGAGTCTGAAATCGCAATATTCGCCGTCAAAGGAATTTTCCCAGGTGTAAAAAATATTGTCCTGCTCAAAAACAAAGGTATTGTCCGAGAGGATTTCGTCATATTTAAAAAATGTGTTCACATCAAACACAAAAATTCCGCCCGGATTGAGATAGTTTGCCACAAGGGCAAAAACCCTGTTCATATCTTTTGGATAAATAACATAATTCAGACTGTCGAGCATACATAGAAACACATCCACCGTGCCATAGAGCTCAAATTCGCACATATCCTGATTGAGATAAAGAATCTTATTGTCTGCGTCTTTTTTTGAAGCGATGTCGAGCATCATCTCGGAAGAATCGATACCTATGCAGTCATATCCTCTTGAAGACAAAATAGTGCATACACTACCCGTACCGCAGCCGAGATCTGTCACAAGCTCCGGTTCAGTGTCCATATGCTTTTTGAAAATTAATTCGAGATAATCGCATCTTTTTTCGTATTCAACATCGGCTGTGAGTGCATCATACACATTGGCAAATGCCGAATAGCTGAGGTCTGCATCGGTCATTATTCTTTTATGTCCTCCGTCTTTTTGAGCACAGACTTATAACCGCCGGCTCCGTAGTTGAGTGAGCGGTTTACTCTGCTGATTGTGGCGGTGCTGGCTCCCGTCCTGCGGACTATATCACTGTAGACCACTCTGTCACACAGCATCGCCGCCACCTCAAGACGCTGTGCCATAGCCTTTATTTCGGCTATGGTGCAAAGATCTTCGAGAAAACTGAAGCATTCTTCTCTTGTCTCAAGGGACAAAATTGCATCGGCAAGAGTATTTATGCTCTTTTCGTTTAATTGTTCCAACATATTATCAAGTCCTTTTTTTTAGAAAAATTCATCAGATTTTGGTCAGCTTGGCAAATGATGCAAGCAAAGACCGTGTGCCAACATTGTCAAAGGATATTTCAATCTGGGCATCGCCTCCGGTGGGTGTTACCGAAAGCACAAGACCGTCGCCGAATTTTTTGTGATTTACTCTGTCACCCTTCTTTATGTCGCACGAGGTCGCCTGAGCTTTGATATCGGCACCTCTCGCTACTCCGGGTATAGTCGAAATCATCGATGCCGATGATGCGGGCCTGCTAAAGCTAAACGACGGAATGGTTGCGCTCTTTCGGGCAGACGACACGTTGTACAGCGAGTTGAAGCCCGACTGGCGCTTAATCTCAATATCAAGATATTCGTCGGGGATTTCCGACACAAACTTTGACACCATTCTCGCCTCGGTTTTGCCAAAAAGTGTACGCTGCTTGGCATATGTAAGATAGAGCTTTTGGCGGGCTCTGGTTATACCCACATAACAAAGCCGGCGTTCTTCCTCTACACCGCCCTCTTCCATTTCGCTCATAAAGCTCGGGAAAAGTCCCATTTCCATACCGCACATAAATACCACGGGAAACTCAAGTCCCTTTGCACTGTGGAGAGTCATAAGCACAACTGCATTCTGCTTTTCGTCGTAATTATCCACATCGGAAACAAGAGAAATATTGTCCAAAAATCCCTCAAAGGTGGGATTTTCAACCTTTTCTTCATACTCACGGGCTTTGGATTTAAATTCTTCCACATTTTCTATGCGCGAAACTGCATCATCGGGTGGGCTCTCCAAAAGCAGACGAGAAACATAGCCGGTGGCAGTCAAAAGCTCATCGATAAGCTCGGTCACAGAAACAAAATTCACTTTTTCGCGCAGACTCTTTATCATGTCGGCAAATTCTGCAATCTTGGTGTTGGTTCTGCCAAACACCTCGAGATATGAACCGTCGGTAATTATATCAAACATGCTTCTTCCCACACTATGAGCAAAGGTTTGAAGCTTTGCAACGGTGGAGTCACCTATGCCCCTCTTGGGCACATTTATGATGCGGATAAGGTTCTGATCATCATCGGGATTGAAAAGCACCCTGAGATAAGACAAAATATCTTTTATTTCCTTGCGGTCATAAAAGCGAAGCCCCGCAAGAATACGGTAAGGGCAAGTGAGATTTTCTTCAAAGACACGGGTCTGTGCGTTGGTTCTGTAAAGAATAGCAAAATCCGAATATTTGTATCCTTGCTTTGAAACGAGCTGTTCTATTTGATTGTTGACATACACTGCCTCACTGACCTGATCGCTGAGGGAGCGAAGAATTATCTTGTCGCCATCACCCGAATCTGTCCACAGATTTTTGGCTTTTCGGTTACGATTGTTTGCTATAACCTTGTTGGCAGCGGTAAGAATATTCTGAGTTGAGCGGTAGTTTTGTTCAAGCTTAACCACCTTGGCTTCTTCAAAATATTTTTCAAAATTCAAAATATTGCTGATATCGGCACCTCTGAATTTGTAGATGCTCTGGTCATCGTCTCCCACAACACAAAGATTGCGGTGCTTTTTGGCAAGCATCTCAACAAGCTTAAACTGACATCCGTTTGTGTCTTGATACTCGTCAACAAGAATATACTTAAATTTATTTTGATAATATTCCAAAACCTCGGGGCACTTTTTGAAAAGCAGTACCGTTTTGAGAATAAGATCATCAAAGTCAAGAGCGTTGTTCTCTTTGAGAGTTTTTTCGTAGGCTGTATAGAGCCTTGCGTACTGACGGTCTCTGTAAACACTGCCGCAGGAGGCTTCATATTCCTCCGGAGAAATATCCTTGTTTTTGCAGTCGCTTATACGGGATATTACCGATTTTGGCGGGAAGTTATCTTCGTTGAGGCCGCATGCCTTGATACAGTCTTTAACAATCTTTTTCTGGTCATTGGTATCGTATATGGTAAATTCGCTCTTATAGCCGAGCGAAGCAATATCCCTTCTTAAAATGCGCACACAGCAGGAGTGAAAGGTGCGTATCCATATGTCATCCGAGCTTTCGGGAACAAGAGCGGCAATTCTTTCTTTCATTTCTGCCGCAGCCTTGTTGGTAAAGGTTATGGCAAGAATCTGCCATGGCCGTGCAAGCCCCTGTTCTAAAATATGCACCACTCGTTTTGTAAGAACGGTGGTCTTTCCGCTGCCGGCACCGGCCAGCACCAAAAGCGGCCCGTCGGTTGTAAGCACCGCTTCTTTTTGCTTATCATTCAGACCCTGAAGTATATCACTCATCTGATTTTTCCCCCTCTTTTAAAACAAATTCCTCCGTATAGCTCCAAAATTCTTCAACTCCGGTACCGTTTATCGCAGAAAAAGGTATTATTATATCGTCACCTTTAAGCTCCAGAACCGAAATAACGGTTCTGAGAGCTTCATCCCTCTGAGAGGGCTTTAGTTTGTCAAATTTGGTGGCAATAACCACAGCTCTTCCGCAAACCTCGCGTATATATGAGAGCATGAGTCTATCGTCGGCTGTGGGCTCGTGGCGGCTGTCGACCAAAAGAATTACCTGGCTGAGAGTTTGGCGAGTATGAAGATAGGTTTCTATCATTTTGCCCCATTTTTGTTTTTCTGACTTTGATACTTTGGCAAATCCGTAGCCGGGAAGGTCTACAAAATTGAGACAGTCATCTATATTATAAAAGTTAATTGTGGCGGTTTTGCCCGGCTTGGAGCTGACTCTGGCAAGGCTTTTTCTGTTTAAAAGCTTGTTTATCAACGACGATTTGCCCACATTTGATCTGCCCGCAAAGGCAATGTCGGGGAAATCCGTATTTGGATATTGATTTGGTCTGACCGCCGAAATGGTCAGAGAAACATTATGAATATTCATTTTGGTCTCCTTGATTATACAAGTGCGGTTTTAAGCACGGTATCCATGCTGTCTGCCACCACAAAATTAAGCTTTTGTCGAACCTCGGCCGGAATGTCGTCTATATCCTTTACATTGTCTGCCGGCACCAAAACGGTTTTTACTCCGGCTCTGTATGCCGCGAGAGATTTTTCTTTGAGTCCGCCTATGGCAAGGATGCGTCCGGTGATGGTGATTTCACCGGTCATGGCTACCTTTTTGCTTATTTTTTTGCCGGTAAGTGCAGAAATGAGAGCTGTTGCCATGGTAATACCTGCGGATGGACCGTCCTTTGGAACCGCGCCCTCGGGCACATGGATATGAATATCATACTTTTTGTAAAAATCGGAGCTTACACCGAATTTTGAGCCGTTTGCCCTGATAAAGCTTATTGCAGCTCGGGCAGACTCTTTCATAACATCACCGAGCTGACCGGTGAGCTCAATATTGCCCGAACCCTCCATGAGATTTACCTCAATACAGAGGGTATCGCCACCGTACATTGTCCATGCAAGTCCTGTAGCAACGCCCACTTCGTCCTTTTTGCC
>JAEDEG010000037.1:0-22500 GCA_016293435.1 Clostridia bacterium | reverse complement strand
TGCAAAAGTCGGCAATGAGGGCATGATATGGAATAATAAATCTTATTCAACCATAAACGGTGAATATACAGAAGAACGAACCATTGCAAAAAGTGAAGACGGCAGTTGGAAAATTAATGAAGTCAAAGAGGATCCTTCACATACTTTTGTTGTGGCACGTTCTTTTCTTGACAATTATTTATATGTTTCTGATGACTATGTAGTTCCAACAAGTGGTGAAATTACGAAAGTGTGTTGGGCTGGAGATTACATTGAAGATAAAGAGTTTATAAAAGCCGTAACTGAAATTGATACTATAAAAACAACGACATTCGATTATGAAACTGAAGCGATTTTTATGCTTAATGATATTCAGCGCATGAAACGATTATATTTTGCTTATGAAGATTGTCCGATTGCAACTGTGTATAAGGGTTATTTAGGTAAAATCAATGGCAATTGGGTAATAACCACAAATATTTCTTCTGATCAATATAATGAAGACGGCTCACCAAAACTACATACAGTAGGTTGTTATTCTATTCCTGATAAATACTCACAAGTTTTGGAAAAGTATTTTTTTGAGTAATCAACAAGTTTTTACAAATCAATTTAAAGAATTTTCTCGGCTTTCATGCACATTTTATTCGTGTCATTAAGTTCAAACGTCCCAAACGAAAATCCGTTCACGAAAGTGGACGGATCTTTGTTTGTATTATTCACTATTCATTTTTCATCATTCATTATTCATTAAAACGAGAACGGATTTTCAAATGAATATTGAATGATGAAGTCGCTTACGCTGATGAATAATGAATAATTGTTCCTGTGTATCGCAAAATCTTGCACCCCTACCGCTTTTATGCTATAATACACCCAAGGCGGTGATTTTATGAAAATGTGGAAGAGTAAAAGTTGGCAACTTGAAGTTACAGGTGTTGACGGTAATGTTCAATTATTTGGCGTCAACATTTTTGATTATGATTGGGTTGATACTAAAAACAGGGTTGAGGTAAATGATTTATCGTATGCTGTTCCAGTTTACACTGTCATAATTGACGGAGAAAAATATGAATTTGCCGCTGGTGAGCGTAGTAATTGTGTTTGGAACTTTTACTTAAACAAATATTAAATATTTTAAAGAAAATCCTCGGTTTTACCCAGTTCTTTTTCGGACACGAATGACAAACGAAAATCCGTTCTCGTAAGGGGACGGATTTTTGTTTGTATTATTCACTATTCATTTTTCATCATTCATTATTCATTATATAAAGAACGGATTTTCAAATGAATAATGAATCATGAAGTCGCCTCGCTGATGAACAATGAATCATCATTGCGACTTCGCTGCGTTTGTGCCATGATATATCAAATTGGTTAGCTATAGAGAGGACTGAAAACCGACCCTTGTGTCCTGTTGTTTATCTTGGAAATTATCTGTCGTAGTTTATTTACATCGTATCTAACCGTAGATAAGAGAATATAGTTAAACAAGGCAGGTTGCGTGACAGGCTTTTTAATGTTTGTTTTTTGGGCTTTCGCCGTAAAATTTCTTATACACTTTGCAAAAATAACTTGTATTGTTAAATCCGCAGGAAGAGGCTACTGTGCCAAGTTTGATGTCGGGATTGCTTTTAATCATATATCGGGCATTTTTAAGCCGTGTTTCCATAATCTTTTCAAATATTGACATTTTATATTCTTTTTTAAAATCGTGGCAGAGTTTGGATTTTGAAAACGGAAAATACACAAGAATATCGTCGAGAGTGAGCATTTTAAAATAGTTAGTTTCTATGTATTTGCAAACTCTTTCAATAGGCGAGTACTTCTTTTTGCATGCCTCGTCAAAAAATGCGGTAACGGTGACTAATGCTGATGCACACAAAAACGATAATTCATACTGCATTTCAAAATTTTCAAAGAGCGATGTAAGTTGTGCTTCAAAAGGCAAAATGTTTTTATTGTGATACACGCCGAAATCTTCTATGTTATAGTATTTTTTGATATTTTCGAAACCGTCCCCAAAAAAAGAGAGATAACTAGTCTGGAAATCTTTGTTGGTTCCCCAGTATTCATGAGGAATATTTTTCCCTATGTAAAACATATCGCCTTTCATTAAATTGTAGCAATGATTATTGACTTTTAATACTCCGTTACCGTTGCTTACCAAAAATATCTGATAATTTGGGAATCCGTTTGCTCTAACAATTCTTTCTTGGGGGTATTTTACATCTATTGAGCGTGGGTACAGCGGAAAAAACAGCAGTTGCTCTTTCTCATATAACTTTATTTTCATCTTTGCTCCTTGCAATATAATTATATATATTTCAATATAATTATATTGAAAGTTGGTGTTTGTATAATATAATTATATTATAAAGGGTTGGTGTTGTCAACGAAATTAAGATGGGAGTGTAAAAGTATGAAAAAAATATGTATATCAAAGGATTGGCTGTTTTCTTCTCCTGAAAAACCAAAACAGGCAATCATCGATTTGCCCCATGACTTAAGTATATCTTTGCCCCGCGACCATAAAAGTTTAGGCGGTGCGAAAAACGGTTTTTTTGAAGGTACACGTGGCAAGTATGTAAAATATCTTGATATGCACAGTGACGAACATGCTATTTTGGATATTGATGGCGCATATATGTGCTCAAGGGTATTGTTTAACGATAATCATATTGCGTTTCACCCTTACGGATACACGCCTTTTTTAGTGGATTTAACCCCTAAAATGAGAAAAAACCGACCGAATAGAATTGAGATTACAACCGATAATCTTCAACCCTCAACCCGTTGGTATTCAGGTTCAGGACTTTTCAGAGATGTTTTTTTATGGACAGGCGGTAAGGTGCGTATGGAACCTTGGAATGTTTTTGTTAAAACCCTTTTAGCAGATGAGGATACAGCGACAGTTTCGGCGATCATTGTTATAACCTCAGATGTTGAGGGTGAGATTATTTTAAAAACCTCTGTTTTGGATATGAAGGGCAAAACCGTAGCGTCAGACAGCAATTTGATTGCTGTGAAAAAAGGCGGAAATACTACAGAACTTACATATAAGATAGACAAACCCTCCTTGTGGAGTGCGGAAAATCCCTATTTATATCATTTGAGTGCAGAAATCATTTATCAGCAAAAAACGGAAGACAGTTATGATTTGAATTTCGGTATAAGAACGTTAAGTGCAGATGCCGAAAACGGACTTTTGATAAACGGAAAACAGGTAAAACTTCGTGGCGGCTGTATTCACCATGACCACGGTGTTTTAGGGGCTGCGGCTTTTCCCGCTGCAGAATTTAGAAAACTCTCAAAACTAAAAGAAGCGGGATATAATGCAATTCGTACCGCCCATTATCCGCCGTCTCTGGCATTACTTGAAATATGCGACAAAATCGGATTATACGTTATGGACGAAGCCTTTGATATGTGGAATGAGGAAAAAAACACTTTCGATTACAGTATGTGGTTTGCCGATTGGTGGCAGAGAGATATTGAAAGTATGGTCTTACGCGACAGAAACCACCCCTCTGTAATATCCTATTCCATCGGCAACGAAATATTTGAACGAAACGGTATGTCCGACGGGGCTGAATGGTCCAGAAAATTGAGTGAAGAAATCCGTAAATACGATAGTACAAGACTTGTAACATCAGGAGTTTGCGGAAATTGGAGACTGCCCGACGAGAATGCTCCTGCAGAATACAAAGAAGACTTTATGAGGGGATATCCCGATATCGGACATGGTGGAATTGACACGGCTTGGGATAAAATTACCGAAGATTATATGAAACCTCTCGATATTGTGGGATACAACTACCTTTACGAACGATACGAGCACGACCACGAAAACTATCCCCAGCGTGTTATATGGGGTTCGGAAACCCATGCACTTGATTTTTACCGTTCATGGCAGTCGGTAATGAGGAACAGTTATGTTTTGGGGGATTTTACCTGGACTGCTTATGACAATTTAGGTGAGGCAGGAACAGGTCGTTTTGCATGGGCTCGTGACGGTGTGATAACGAGAATTAGTTTGGCAAATTATCCTTGGAGATGTTGCTATCAGGGGGACTTTGATATTTGCGGTTACCGCAGACCTCAATCCTATTTTAGAGAATCAATATGGAAAGAAGACTGTGAGCCGAAAATATTCACTACCCACCCCGAGCATTACGGCGAGGGCTTTACAGGTACCGGCTGGCATTGGCATGATGTGCAGGAGAGTTGGACTTTTGAGGGTAAATATATAGGCAAACCCGTAAAATGTGAAGTGTATACCGATGCCGATAGAATTGTTTTTATTTTAAACGGTAAGCAAGTAGGAACTGTAAAACCCAACGAAGGCATTGCGTATATTGATATTCCTTACGAAAAGGGAGAACTTACAGCGGTGTCCTATAAAAACGGAAAAGAAATCAAGAAATCCTCATTGCACACTGTGGGCTCACCAAACAAAATTAAAATAATTCCCGAAAAAACCGAATTTACGGCAGATAACCGTGATTTATGTTACTTCGATATATATGTGTGCGATGAAAACGGCGATAGAGTCCCCTATGCAAAGGATGAACTGGTTTGTATTTGCAGTGGGGGAGAACTATTAGGAATATTTAGCGGAGACCCTGCCAATGAAGACCGGTATACCACTGAAAAATGTCACGCTTTTGACGGCAGAGCCGTTGCAGTTGTTCGCACAAAAGATGCGGGAAATGTTACCCTTGCCGTGGGTGCCAAGACCTTGAAAAGTGATTCGGTTATAGTAACAGCACGCCCTTTTGAAGATTAACCCTCGAGAAAGTTTAGATAAAGTCGCCAATATCGCCCTTGCACCCACAGTGTAAATGTTGTATATTAGGTAAAGGGGGGATTAATGTGAAAAAAATGAAATCTGTTCTGTTTACTATATTCGGGACGATGATGACAGGTTTTGCTATTGGTGCCTTTTTGACACCGAACAAGGTTGTCGGCGGTGGTGCCTCAGGCATTTCTACTATACTTTATCACACTTTTGGTATACAACCAGGGTTCAGTTTCTTTTCCATCAACATAATCTTTTTGCTGTTGGGGTTAACCGTTCTTGGAAAGAAGTTTATATTAAATACTTTACTTGGAATTACTTTGTTGTCTTTGTTTACACAGATTTTCAGTTTTTTTCCGATTTATACCGAAAACCTTATATTAACAACTGTTTTTGGTGGGATTTTATACGGATTTGGTATAGGTATGAGTTTTGCAGCGGGTGCGTCAACAGGAGGCACTGACATTATAGGTAGAATTATCCAAACAAAAGTACCATATATGCCTATTGGAAAGATGTTGCTGCTTGTTGACGGAGTAATTATTATCATTTCATTTTTCATATTCAGAGATATAGAACTGATACTTTTCGGGGTTTTAACACTATTCGTTTCAAGTTATTCAATTGATTTAATAATTAGTAAATTGAACGTTTCCAACATAGCCTTTGTAATAACCGATAAGGGCAAAGAAATTTCCGAAAAACTTGTTTCGACTTCGCCCAGGGGAGTCACTTTAATTGATGTAAAAGGAGTATACACCGGCAGTGAAAAGCAGATGCTGTTTTGTGCGTTGAAAGAAAGTGAAAGCGAGGCATTTCAAAAGAAAATTTTAGAAATAGATAAAACGGCTTTCATTGTGTTTTCAATGTCGCAGAGAATCAAAGGTAACGGCTTCTATTTATACAAGTAACAATATGAGAATATAGCGTAAATGTGCGCAAAAATGATTGGATAATGCTTAAGCAACGATTTGCAGGCACATTTTATTCGTGCCGTTCAGTTCAAACGTTCCAGAAAAGACTCCTTGAGATTTTCTCAAGGAGTTTTTTCAACTAAATCCGTCCTATCGGATGGGATAAATCCATCTTCGATGGTTTAAATCCGACTTCGTCGGGTTATGGGATGGATTTAATTTCGCTGAAACCATAAGGTTTTGATTTCACCAAAGGCGAATGCCTTTGATTTCACCGTGCGCCAGCACGATTTCACTAACCATTGCGACATTGCCGCTTTTATGCTATAATATACCCAGAGTGGTGATCTTATGGAAATGAAAGCATGATGCAAATATGATTTTGAATCAGTGAGAGCATTAGCACATTTAACGAGGTTCAAAAAAGCAAACCCCAAAAGAAGATTGATGTTTTGCACAGGTGCTTTTGCTCTTCTTTTTGGAATTATAGTTTTAGAAATTATTCTTTTTGGCGTGGATACGATACTATTGGTTTTGTTTGGTTTGATCATAATCTGGTTGTTGGTATTGTATTTTTGGTATTTCTTTATACCTAAAAAACAATATAAATCGTTATCCAAAATGAAAGATATTGAAAACGAGTATATCTTTTGCCATGACGAGCTAAAAGCGTTTACAAAAAGTGTAGAATATAATGGTGAGGTTGCAATAGAGTATTCTTTTTTTGTAAAAGTTTACGAAACAACAAGGTATTTATTTTTGTATCAAACGAATGCTCTATGCTGTATCAAAGCTAAAGGATGATTCTATCGTAGAAACACTCAAGGAGGAAATCAATTAACATACGGCATAAATATCGAAAATCATCTTTATCTCACGACAGAAGAACAATGGCATGTCTTTCACGCTCTGCCTGACTATCGCAACAAGCGGATATGTAGCAAGCATTTTTGCTTCGTGGTATAATATCCGCAAAAGGATTGCCTTGCAATCCTTTACGGCTGTCGCCTTGGCACACCGCAGGTGTGCCTGCGGTATTGACGGCCTCGCAAAAACGCCCCTGCAAGCAAGCATTTTTGCTTCAAGATACAAGTACAATTACGATAACAAGAATGGGCCTTGTCGAGTTCTGAACCGTGAACCATAATGTGCTGCCGGGATGACAATTGGTGCTAAATATGTTATTATGTTAGTGGTTAGGATGGTGAAAACAACATGAGTACAAAGAATCGCATATTAGAGTTGCTTGAACAGCAGCGAGGAGAAAGTATATCGGGCGAACACCTTGCGGGAATATTAAACATTTCAAGAAATGCTGTATGGAAAGCTGTCAAGGAACTTCAAAAAGACGGCTATAATATTGTCGCTGTTACGAACAAAGGATACTGCCTTTCTGACGAAAATGACATTGTTTCTATACCGGGGATAAAGCCGTTTCTGTCTGAAAAATGTCAATCTTATATTCATAAATTTCATATATACAAATCCTTGGAATCCACCAACAAAACCGCTAAAGAAATGGCGGTTAAAGACGCTGAACACGGCACAGTCATTATTTCTGATTGTCAAACAATGGGTAGAGGCAGATATTCCCGGCGTTTCTTTTCACCATCCGGCGGCGGTTTATATATGAGTATTGTATTACGTCCCGAAGTATTGCACTTTAAGAATCCAACCTCTGTAACGGCTTTTGCCGCTGTAGCAGTCTGCGAAGCGATTGAAAGTATTTCAAAAAAAACGCCGAAGATTAAATGGGTCAACGATATTTTTTTGGATGAAAAAAAGGTATGCGGGATTTTAACGGAAGCCGTAACCGACTTTGAAAGCGGCGGTTTGGACTGGGTTGTTGTCGGCATTGGGATAAATGTTTATATACGTACAGAAGATTTTCCGGATGACTTGCAATCTTTAGCAACCTCAATTTATCCGGACGAAAAGATGCACGGCGTGAGAAATAAACTATCTGCGGAAATCATAAACAGAATTTTAGGGTTCGAGACTCCGCCCAGCGAAACAGAGATTTTCGAAAAGTATAAAAAAAGACTTATGATGTTGGGCAAGGAAATAACCGTTATTCAAAACCGTATGGAATATAAGGCAACGGCGATAGATGTTGATTCTGTTGGACATTTGATCGTAAAAGATGAAAACGGTGAAATTGTCACTCTATCTTCCGGTGAAATCCGTGTTTAGAATAAGACACACGACAATCAAGCGTTTCAGAGCAGCCTATTGTCAACCTGTTGTAAAATTTAGGTTGACAATAGGCTGTTTTTTTGCTATAATGCCGGTTATAGAGGTGTCCACGGAAACGATGAAGCAATGGGACGGTGCATCTTCTGCGTTTCAAGTAAAAAAGGAGGGTGGAAAATGAATGTAAGACCTCACCACCTACTTTGTATTCAGAAATTTACCGGTCATGGATATCATGCAGACTTTACCGCACATATGACATCGATGGTATCCAAGCTTACAGAGAATTCCAAGACCCAAATGACTGTTGCACAAGGGTGTGATGATCTTTGCAAAATGTGTCCGAGCAATATAAGCGGTGTTTGCACTTCCTTTGAAAAAGTGGCTTTAATGGACAGTGCGGTTCTCAGTATCTGCAACCTTGCCTACGGGGAAACTGTTGTGTGGACAGAGGCTGCAAACAAAGTGCGGGAACCATTTTCAAAACGGAGGACTTCTATAACATTTGCGCCTGCTGCCAATGGTTTGAGCTTTGCAGGGGTACGGAGGTTTACGATGAATAACACAACAGAAATGAATAAAAAATTTAGAACAATTGATTTAGTTTACATCGCATTGGGGGCAGTTCTGATTGCTATTTGCTCTTGGATAAGCATACCAACTACTGTACCGTTTACCATGCAAACTTTCGCTGTATTTTTCGTGTTGTCAGCTTTTGGCGGTAAGCGCGGGACAGTCGCTATTATCGTATATATATTGCTTGGAGCGGTTGGTATCCCGGTATTTGCGCAGTTCACTTCCGGAATCGGTGTTTTTCTTGGAAGCACGGGCGGATATATCGTCGGCTTCGTTCTTATGGGGCTGGTCTACTGGCTGATTGTTCGTTTCTTGGGGAAAAAACTGTGGGTAGAAATCCTCGCTATGGTTATTGGCTTAGCCGTTTGTTACTCTTTTGGAACCGTGTGGTTTATGATTGTCTACGCCCAGGCGAATGGAGCCGTGGGCATTGCCATGGTTCTTACTTGGTGCGTCATACCGTTTATCATTCCTGACCTCATTAAACTTGGGCTGGCATTGGCTTTGGCACGGCGAATATCCCCTGTGCTGAAAGAAAAATAAAGGCAAGTGTTCGTATATTGCGGCAATTCTATCATCAAGGATTGAGTCAATAGAATAACCCACGGTTAATACAAGCAACAACGAAAACCCCGATAAAATCGGGGTTTTCGTTGTTTTACGGCATATTTGCGAATTTTTATACGATAAGCCTTTTCATCGCAACAGCACAGGCATAGGCGTTGTCAAAAATCTTAACACAACGAGTATGAATGCCTTAACAGGTCAGTTATTACGGGTTATATTCAGTCGAATTCACAAATTTCTTTGCGAGTTTTCAGAATCAAATTAGGCGTTACCGAAAACTCATCAAGGCCCCATTTAATAAGCATGGGGATAAGTGCACTGTCTGCCGCCGCTTCACCGCACATACCAACAGGTATACCGGCTTTTTTGGCACTTTTGATTGTCATTTCAATGGCTTTAAGAACGGCTGGTTTTTGAACATCATACAGTTTTGAAACCTTTCCGTTTCCTCGATCAACCGCCATCACATAACCGGTAAGGTCGTTAGTACCAATGCTGAAGAAATCTGCAATTTGTGCTAATTCATCGGCAATAAGCACCGCTGCCGGGGTTTCAATCATTACGCCAAGCGGAACGTTTTTCTTAAATAACGCACCTTCGTTTTCAAGTTCGGCTTCACATTCTAAAATCAGTTTCTTGGCTTTTTCAACCTCATTAAGATCGGTGATAAGCGGGAGCATAATTTTTATGTTGCCGAAATATGCAGCACGCAAAAGCGCCCTTAACTGAACCTTAAAAATATCGGGATTATCAAGGCAATATCGAATGGCACGGTAACCCAAAAACGGGTTATCCTCTCTGGGAATTTCAAGGTAAGAAACGGCTTTATCTCCGCCGATATCAAGGGTTCGGATAATGACTTCTTTTTCGCCCATTGTTTTAGCAACGGTGGAATATGCCTCGAACTGTTCTTCTTCGGACGGTAGGGAAGGTCTGTCCATAAAAAGAAATTCGGTTCTGAAAAGTCCTATTCCTTCACCGCCGTTGTGAAGTACGTTTTCGGCGTCCTCCGGTTTGCCGATGTTACCGTAAACGGCTTTTTTAATTCCGCTTTTAGTCACGGTCGGCTTGCCGAAATATTCGGTCAGTGATTTCTTTTCTTCAAAATAACGATCCCGCATTTTTTCGTATTCCGCAACTGTTTTTTGATCGGGTTCAAAAAGAATTTTACCTTTACTTCCGTCAATGGCAAGCAAGTCACCGTCTTTTATAAGTGACGATGCATCCTTTACGCTTAAAACGGCAGGGATGTCAATCGCTCTTGCAAGAATAGCGGAGTGAGATGTAACCGAACCGACTTCGGCAATGACGGCGTATACATTTTCACGGTTAATGCGTGACGTCATAGATGGCGTAAAGTCCTTTGCAATAAGGATAGAACCTTTCGGGACATCTTCTATGGCAACGCCTTTATCACCGCAAAGAATGCCTATAATACTGTTTTTAATGTCAAGTATGTCTGACGCTCTTTGCTTCATCATTTCGTCGTCGACCGACGAAAACATATCGTAAAAACCGTTGCATACCGAATCGGTGGCTTTAACGGCGGTATTACCGCCCGCTATACTGTCGTTAATTTGGGAAAGCATAAACGGGTCGCTGAGCATGACAAGGTGGCCTTCCAAAATTTCGGCATTTTTCTTGCCTGCGGTTTTGGTGAGTTGTTCAATCAGTTCGTTTGTGTTTTTGGTATAAACCGAAACAGCATCCTGAAATTTCTTGATTTCCTCCTCCGCCGTAGTGTATACGGCGGAGTTTAGATCCCGTTCAATTTCCTTTATAACGATTGCTTTACCCACGGCATATCCGGAGCTTACACCGATGCCTCTAAGCGTTTTCATTATTCCAACCCGCTTTCGATAAGTTTTACCGCCTCGTCAAGCATCTGCTGTTCGTCTTCGCCCTCGCAAGTAATGGTTATATGACTGCCGTACTTAATGCAAGCCGCCATAATATTCATGATGCTTTTGCCGTTGATTTTTTTGCCGTTAAAATCGATTGTAATATCGGATGTGTATTTGTTCATAGCCGATATAAAGTTATTTGCGGGACGCATATGAAATCCCATTTTGTCTATTACAACTGTTTCTTTTGATACCATGATTTATACCTCGTTCGTTTGCTTTTTCTTTTTAAGAAGACTGAGCATAAGGGCACCTGCAACAGAACCTGCAATAAGCGCAATGACATAGCCAAGCGGATTTTCAACAACAACGAAAGTGAAGATACCGCCGTGGGGAGCAGGACAAGCACAACCGAACAAAGATGTGACGGCACCTGCAACGGCAGAACCTACAATGCAGGAAGGAATGACTCTTAGCGGGTCGGATGCGGCGTAAGGAATGGCACCCTCTGTTATAAAGCAAAGACCCATAAGATAGTTTACAGGACCGCTCTTGAGTTCTTCCTTTGTCCAACGGTCTTTACAGAATGTGGTGGCAAGTGCAATAGCAATTGGAGGAACCATACCGCCAATCATAACGGCTGCCATAATCCAGGTGTTGCCGGCTGCAATAGCGGCGGTGCCGAATACATAAGCGGCTTTGTTGAACGGACCGCCCATATCAATCGCCATCATACCTGCAAGAACTATTGAAAGCAGTAATTTACTAGTGTTGCCGAGTGAAGAAAGTCCGCTTGCAACTGCACCGTTAATAACACCCATAACAGGGTTTACCACCAGCATAAACAAGCCGATAAGAAGTGTGCCAAACAGCGGATAAATGAATACGGGTTTAATACCGTCCATTGATTGAGGTAACCAACTGAATGCCTTTTTAAGAAGATTTACCAGAATACCTGCAACGAAACCTGCCAGCAGAGCGCCAAGGAAGCCGGAAACGGCCGAACCGTCGCCTACAAGGTTTTGGTTTTCAATAAGAGAATTAAATGTGTAACCGCTTGCGGCAAATACACCGCCTACAAAACCGGGCAGCAAACCGGGGCGGTCGGCTATTGACTGTGCAATATAACCGGCAAGAACAGGTAACATAAAGGCAAATGCGGCTTTACCAATCCAAAAAACGATCGCGGCAATAGAGTTTGTAAAACCGAAAGTACCGCCAACGTCTGCATTACCTGCGATAGTGTCAATGAGGAAACCGAGTGCAATAAGCACACCGCCGCCTACAACGAACGGAAGCATATGTGAAACACCGTTCATTAAGTGTTTGTAAATCTTTCTGCCGAAACTTTCTGTTTCTTCGCTGCCAAAATCGGCAGCGCCGTCGCCCTCGTGGTGATAAACAGGTGCCTTACCGTCAATAATCTTTTGAACCAATTCTTCGGGTTTGTTAATACCGCTCGAAACCGAAACCTTTAATACGGGTTTGCCGTCAAAGCGTGCCATATCAACGTTTTTGTCTGCGGCAACAATAATTCCGTCACATTCTTCAATATCCTTTTTTGTCAGAATGTTTTTTGCACCGCCGGAGCCGTTGGTTTCGGCTTTTAAAGGATAACCTAATTTCTTGCCTGCTTTTTCAAGTGCTTCAGCGGCCATATAAGTGTGTGCAATACCGGTAGGACAGGCAGTGACAGCCAAAATGCGGTAGCCGTCCTTTTTGGGTTGCGGTTTTTCTTCGGCACTTTTTTCGGTTTCTTTCTCGTCAATCAGTCTCAAAAGCTCCTCGGCTGACTTTGCATTTCTAAGACTGTTTGCGAAATCCGCGTCCATAAGCATAACCATAAGACGTGACAGTATTTCCAAATGTGCGTCGCCGTCTTCCGTAGCGGCAATCATAAATAAAAGATCGGTTTTCTTTCCGTCGGGTGCCGAATAATCAATACCTGACGGAACGGTGATAAAGGAAAGCGCGGGGGTTTTAACTGCCGAAGATTTTGCATGGGGAACGGCAATTCCTTCACCTATTGCGGTGGTTGAATCTTGCTCTCTCTTCAAAATGTCTTCTTTGAATTTTTTGGAATCCGTAAGGTTTCCTGCTGACTCGTGGAGTGCAATGAGTTTGTCTATTGCTTCCTCTTTACTGCTGACATTAGCGTTCAACTCAATGGCGATAGACTTTAATAAATCCGTGATGTGCATAGTTTTTCCCCTTTCATAATGTTTTATAAATAGTGTATATTTCATCGGCTTTGGCTAATTCGCTTGAAAATGCTGTTGCCGCCGAACTTGCAACCGAAAGTTTTAATGCTTCGCTGTAATCGTGGAATTTTATATATCCCGCTATAAAACCGGCAACCATGGAATCGCCGCAACCTACCGAATTTACAAGTTTTCCGTCTACTGCGTCCCTTGGGTAAACCTTGCCGTTTTCGTCTATGAGCAATGCGCCGTCGCCCCCGCGGGAAACAAGCACGTTTTTGGCACCCATCTCTTTTAACTTGCTTGCGTAATCCGATATTTTTTCGGCGGTATCCATTTCTTCACCAAAAATTTCCGAAAGTTCGTGATGATTTGGTTTAATAAGAAACGGTTTATATGTTAGCACGTTTAAGAGCTGATTGCCCGTTGTGTCCACAACAATATTGACACCTTTGTCCTCAAGCGTTTCAAGTATTTTGCTGTATAAATCGTCCGGCAAGGCGGAAGGAACACTTCCTGCCAAGACCAAAAAATCTCCGTTTTTAAGTCTTTCCAATTTCCCCAATAATTCTTCGATTTGATTGTTTCCTATTTCGGGACCGTTCGCATTTATGTCAAGCTCCTTCCCGAATTTAATCTTAACATTTATCCGGGTAAAGCCGTTATCTAATGGAATAAAATCGTTCTGTATTCCGTCACGGTCCATCATTTCTTTGATTTTTTGCCCGGTGAAACCGGCGGTAAAACCTAAGGCCATATTGGGAATTTCAAGGCGGGTCAAAATTGCCGAAACATTAATTCCTTTTCCGCCGTAATACAGTTCTTCGGAACGGGTTCGGTTAATATCATCGGTAGAAATTGAATCAAGATTCATGACGTAGTCAAGTGCGGGATTAAATGTAACTGTATATACCATTGTGAGTGCTCCTCATACAATCAGTCTACAACCTTTACAACCGTAAGTTTTTCAAAAATCGAATCGGGTTTTTTATCGGTTATTATGCAAGCACGGTCAACCGTTGCAAAACTTACCGAAGATACTTTTCCGAATTTGGTTGAATCGGCAAGAACATAGGAAACAAAAGACCTATTGATTGCCGCCGATTTTACAAACGCTTCGTCACTGTCAGGCGTGGAATAACCTTGGTTTTCGGTGATTCCGTTTGTGCCGAAAAACGATTTTGTAAAATTATAGTTTTGAAGATTGTTAGCCGCCGAAAGACCTATAACCGCTTCGGTTGTGGATTTTAACTGACCGCCGATAATCACAACCTTGTAATGTCTTTTTGCCAGTAATTTAGCATGGCTTATTCCGTTTGTAACAAAGGTTGCTTTTAGGTCTTTTGGCAAATAGTCTATCATAAATAGGGTAGACGTTCCCGCATCAAGATATACAAAATCGGTGTCGGTTATTTGTTTTGCGGCGTATTCGGCAATTCTGCGTTTTTCGTCAACGTTTTTTTCACGCTTATCGTTAACCGTATCTTCGGTCATAATAAATTGTCTTTTATTTAATGTTGCACCGCCGTGAACCTTATTAAGCACACCTGCTTCGGAAAGTTCTACCAAATCACGCCTAACGGTAGATTCCGAAACGCCGAGCGTTTCGGTCAGCTCTGCAACCGAAACGGCACCTTTTTCATTTAGAACTCTTAATATCAGTTCGTGTCGTTCGGGGTTAAACATTTTGATCACGCTCTTATTCTATCATTTATTCCACAATCATTTTAACATGAGCTTTAACGAATATCAAGCTTTTTCGGTCATTTTCAGTCAAATTTGGTTGAAATCACAAGAATAATTCTATATAATAGGCAAAATAGAGCAAAAAATGACCGATTTTGACGGAATTTCAAAAACATGAATTAAATCGGTCATCTATTCCGATACAGGATATGGCACGGTCGACCAATCGACCGATCATATGATCAAGCTTCTGTTCTTCGGCCATATTGTTTTATGGATTACTTTTAATCAATGAGAATCGCCGAAGCGGGCTCCTAACCTTGTAAAAAGCAATCAGGCAGCTGTTTGACGTAGAGGCTGTTCTTGACAACGGATGGAATGTTCTCTATAATACTCTTGTAAATCAAGGCAAACAGCTTATGGCACAGCACCGGGAAAAGCGCTTCTTATCAGGTACATGTGTCTTGGAAGCGGATCAAAGGGAGAACTGTTTTTGCATTTGCAAGTTTTCGGTCTTATTCATAAATCCGGCCGAGGCTCATGTCCGTGCCCGCTGTTTGTTCTGACATTTAAGGCTGTGTTTTGCCATAAAGAAAGGATATGATTGTTATGATTACTGCTTCCTGTCAACGATACGATACCATGTTGTATAACCGCTGCGGCGAAAGCGGTCTGAAACTGCCGGCTGTTTCACTGGGGTTGTGGCACAATTTCGGGGATACGGGATGCTTTGAAACCATGCGGCAAATGTGCGCCACGGCTTTTGATAACGGTATTACCCATTTTGATTTGGCTAATAACTACGGCCCGGCCGCCGGCAGTGCCGAACGCAACTTCGGCGAGATTTTGCGACGCGACCTCGGAAGGTACCGAGATGAAATGGTTATCAGCACAAAGGCCGGCTATTATATGTGGGAGGGACCTTATGGCGAATGGGGCAGCCGTAAGTATTTAATATCCAGTATGGATGCCAGTCTGAAGCGCTTGGGGTTGGATTATGTAGATATTTTTTATCATCACCGTCCGGATCCGGAAACTCCCCTGGAAGAAACCATGACGGCACTGACCGATTTGGTACGTTCAGGCAAGGCGCTGTATGTTGGTCTTTCCAACTATAACGGCGAACAATTGGCCAGGGCGAGTGCGCTGCTGCAAGAATCGCACACACCGTTTATCATCAATCAGAATCGGTATTCTATTTTTGACCGCACCATTGAAACGAATGGGTTGAAAGAAACGGCTCAACGGCTGAAAAAGGGGATTATCGCTTTTTCGCCTTTGGCGCAGGGGCTTCTTTCCGATCGCTATCTTAAAGAGATTCCAATGGATAGCCGTATCGTAACCGATGGCCGCTTTTTGCAGAAATCGGCTCTTTCGCCAGAGCGGCTTGACCAAATTCGGGCACTCAATGAGATTGCTCGGCGGCGTGGGCAAACGCTTGCTCAAATGGCGTTGGCATGGATTCTGCGAGATACCGCTATCACCTCCGTGTTGATCGGCGCTTCTAAGCCGCAACAGATTACGGATGATTTGAAGGCCATAGAAAACACCACCTTCAGTTCGGAAGAATTGGCGGAAATAGACCGTGTCTCTCTAAGTACACATTGAAGAACCCTTGCATCTGAACCGCTTTTGTTTGAGATGCCGATTTCAAAATTGTGATGATTACGGGATAATCAGAGTCCGTTCTCCGACGGTATGGTTTATGGAAAACCGAAATACTATTGACAAAAGAATTAACTCAATATATAATCATAAAAAGAGTACAAGAATGCTTTAAACATTTAATGGATAAATATTTAATGAGGCAATGATGTCCAAACTTTTTGGGATGTTGTTGCCTTGTTGTTTTAAGGGGAGTCGTTATGAAAACATTTGTAGGATTTAACTATCACAAAACAACCAAACGCTTTGTTGCTCAATATAAGGACGGGCAATGGGATAGCGGCAGGATGATGAGAAAATCGACGGTTTGCCTAAGCGAAGCGGCATGTGTGATACAATATGCCCAGACTTGCTTTGAAGGCCTAAAGGCGTATCGCACTAAAGACGGTCATATTGTTTGCTTCCGACTCGATTTGAACGAGCAAAGGCTTCACGATTCTTGCGAGAGAATGGTGATTCCTCCGATTCCCAAAGAAATGTTTTTTGAGGCGGTTGAAAAGGTGGTTAAGGCCAATGCTAAATGGATGCCGTCTTACGAGAGCGGAGGGTCTTTATACCTTCGACCGGTCGTATTTGGCAAAGATTCGGTTGTTGGGGTAAAACCGGCAGAGGAATTTGAATTTCGTTTGTTTGCAACGCCGGTAGGAAATTATTTTGCAGATAAAGTGCGGCCGCTTGTCCTGCGTGTTTCTGACGTTGATCGTGCTGCACCCCGTGGGACGGGTCATATTAAAGCCGGACTGAATTATGCCATGAGCCTGTATGCCATTACCGACGCTCATGAAAAAGGTTTTGATGAAAATTTATATCTTGATCCGGCTAATCGCACATATGTTGAAGAAACTGGTGGCGCAAATGTGCTCTTTATAACAAAAGACGGTACACTTGTAACGCCGAAATCTGATAGCATTTTACCGTCCATTACCAGACGTAGTATCGTAACTTTGGCAAAGGATGCGGGGATTCACGTTGAAGAACGCAGAATTGCAATAAGTGAATTGAAAGACATGAAAGAGTGCGGATTGTGCGGTACGGCAGCGGTCATCTCACCTGTGGGAAAAGTCAAAGACACGCAAGAGGAATATACATTTTCAATGGATGACTTTGATAACACCGTTTTAGGCGGTTTACGCAAAAAACTTTTGGGAATTCAACACGGTGATATTTCGGATGATCACGATTGGATTATTAAGGTGATTTGATGCGTATACCCTTTGCCGATCTTCATAATGTACAATAATATCGCAAACCCGCGTGGCTGATTATGGCATTACCTTTATAAATCTAAACATCTCATCCGGTCCCTCGTCTTCGCGACGGTCTTTATCATCGATCATCGGCTTATCGGGCTGAAAGTATTGACCCCAAAACGCATCAATTTGAAAACCGCACTTATTTACATAAAAATGAATGTTTCGCTTTTCAAAATAGGGTGTGCAGGTTTCCCAAATTTTTGTTTCGGGATGCATTGACTCCACAGCCTGCCACGCACCATAGCCAATCCCTTTGCTGTGCTCTTCGGGTGAGGTGAACAGTATTTCCAATTGGTTGTGGTTTGTTTCCTTGTTGATTTTCAGTATGACACCGCCGACCTTTTTGCCGTCTGCAACAATACGATAGGTCTCGCTCTGTGGGTCATCAATACAGCCTTCAATGGTTTTGCGGGAAATGATTTCGCCCTCTTTGTCAATATGGTTGTCTCTCTCGCCAAACTCCATTAGAGCACCGTACCTAAACGCCCATTGATTATCCAAAATAAACTGCTCCCGGTCATCCGAAGTTAATGGTACAAGTGTTACTTTTTTGTTTTTCATAAGAACCTCCTAAAAATGAAAAACTCCGGCTATTGCATACACAATAACCCGAGCTCACTCGGACACCTAATCCGGCATATGAGCGCTACGGCGCTCCGCCTCCGGTGACCAATATTTATTTTATTCATTATATCACATAGGTGAATGAAAGGCAACTCAACCCATTATACCGGCGGAAAATTTTATACAGGAATATATAAGTGGTATAAGGAGAAACAGAATGAACTTAAATGTCTTTTTCAAAAGCGTAATAGACACCGACAAAGCACCCGTTGTTATTTGCGATTTACAGCATACGGTGATGTATATGAATCCTGCCGCTGTCCGGCGTTATAGGGTGGATATTACAGGCAAGAGCATAAAGTCTTGCCACAATGCCGAGTCGAATAATAAAATAGACCGTGTAGTCGCTTGGTTTGCAAAAAGCAAGGAAAATAATGTTGTTTATATTTCCCACAGCGATAAAGAAAACAGGGATGTTTATATGGTCGCTTTGCGCAACGATAACGGCGGACTTATCGGCTATTACGAAAAACACGAATACAGAAATAAAGAAACCGCAGAATTATATGCCATGTAAAGAGGTTATACTATGATAAAGCTCAAAGGACTGATTATTATGCTTTTGATTTCACTCTCTGTGTTTGGAATGACCTCCTGCGGGGGCAATCATGCAAATTCTTATGAGCAGATTACACCCTCAGAGGCAAAGACTATTATGGATACCGAAACCGATTATATTATGATCGATGCCCGCACCGAAGAAGAATTTGCCGAGGGGCATATCGAAGGCGCAATTCTTATGCCCGAATACGAGATTGCCGACAGAGCCGAAAAAGAGTTGCCTGATAAGGACAAGCTGATTCTTGTCTATTGCCGTAGCGGCAGACGAAGTAAGATAGCAGCCCAGGAACTTGTTAACTTAGGCTACACCAATGTAAAAGAGTTCGGCGGCATCATTTACTGGCCATACGAAACCGTAAAATAACCATATAACAGCAAAACTCTCTGCCACGCGGCAGAGAGTTTTTTATCAATAGATATTATTTAATTTCCTGCTCTATATCATCAAAAATGTCATCATCAAAGAACTCGCGTAAAGAAATTTCTAATCCGTCACACAGTTTTTTAATAGTAACAATACCGGGGTTTTGACTCTTTTTATTCAAAACACTATAAAGAGTGGACGGAGATATGCCCGATATATTGGCTAAAGCGTTTATAGCAATATTTTTCTGATTACATAATTTAATCATGCGTTCTGCAACAGCATTTTTAGTATTCATAATTTCACCTCTACGATATATCGTATAGGGAGGGCGGGGTTATGAAAGTGAGAACTTGTTGCTTTATTGGTCATAGAACTATTAACGAAACCGAAGAACTCAAAGAACGATTATGCGAGATTATCGAAAAACTGATTGTGGAAAACTCGGTTGATACATTCCTTTTCGGGAGCAAGAGCCGATTGAACGAACGATGCCTTGAACTCGTAACGGACATTAAAGAAAAATACCCGCATATAAGACGAGTCTATGTGCGGGCGGAATATCCGTATATAAGTGATGAGTATAAAAACTACCTTTTAGAACACTACGAGGACACCTATTATCCTGAACGAATCATCGGCTCCGGCAGAGCCACCTATGTTGAGCGCAACTGCGAAATGATAAAAAACAGCCGGTTTTGCATTGTCTGCTACGACGGGCAAAACGCCCCAACTACCCGCAAAAGCGGTACCAAAATCGCCCTCGATTATGCGATAAAGCAAGGTAGAGAAATCATCAATGTATCATAGTTATTCAATAAAAGAGAAAACGTCGATGCGGAATCCTTAGAAACCTCATCGGCGTTTTACGCATATTTATTTTAGTGCTCCTCATCGGCTTTATTACTATGCACCGTGCCAAACGGATGTTGAGGCGGTGCATAAAGCGAGTAAACCTTTAGCGGACGGTTTCCGATATTGACAATGTTGTGCCAAGTTCCGGCGGGAATCATGACGGCGTAGTTTTCGTTCGCAAATCCCACTTCATGCAAAGAGTCTCGGCTGTTTCCAAAGTAGACCTTTGCGTGTCCGCTTTCGATGCGGATGAACTGGTCGACATCGGGATGCATTTCCACGCCGATATCGCTCCTAACGGGAATGCTCATCAGAGTCAACTGCATATGTTGGCCCGTCCAAAGTGCAGTGCGAAAATTTCGGTTCATATTGGTTGCGCATCTGATATTGAAAATAAATGGTTTGGGACCATAGTCACGGATTTCGGGATGTTTGTCATGATTACAATTTTGCATAACAATACCTCCTAACATGGCTTTTGTATCAATATATGCGAGTCTTACACGTTCGGACACTGTGTATGTTTCTTCTCTTCCGTGCGATAGGAGCGGCGACTGCACCTTCCAACAAGGCAAAAAAATGATAAACATTCTGTAGTTTTTACATATGAATTCATCATATGAACAAAAAACAGATTGAAAGGGTCTTTTAGCTTCTAAAATGAAGTGGAAAAGATGAATCGCTTCTCTTGCCATTTCTCCGTATCATGGAGCGATAGTCTGAGTTGACAATAAAATCAGCATATGGTAAAATAATCGTAACCAATGATCATCGGGATGGAGTGAGCGTATGAAAAGAATGGGCAGAATAGGTTCGTTTATGGTTTCGTTGCTTTTGGTTGCGGCCATGCTTTGCGGTTGCGGCCAAGCGACAGATAAATATGCTGTCGGATCCGAAAAGGAAGCGTTTTATAACAGTTCACTTGACGATTCACAGAATGTGACGGCGGATAGAGCTACAGGTTCGGCAGAGAAACCGTTACAGTTGACGGCAACATCCGAGGGGGTTGCACAAAACCGAAAGATTATAGAGTATCAGGTTTTCAAAGTTGAAACCAAAAACTTCGACCAACTTATGGATGACATTGATGACACGGTAAAACAATCGGGTGGATATGTTGAGAGTTCGCAAATCGGGGGAAACAGTTACTACGGGAAAGAGAACCGAACAGCGGAATTAAAAATCCGCATTCCCAAAAAGAATCAGTCTGATTTTTCCGATTTTTTGTCGAAAAACTGTAATGTAGTGAATCGGTCGGTTAATACAGATGATGTCACCGATCGGTATATTGATACGCAAAGCAGAATTAAGGCATTAACATTAGAAAAAGAAACGCTTGAGAAACTACTGACACAGTCCTCCGGTGTTTCGGATACTCTGACGGTATACGAAAAGCTGACCGATGTGATTGCCGAGATTGAATCGTATCAGGGCAAGCTCAATGAAATGGATAATTTGATTGAATACACCACTTTTACCATTCATGTTGACGAGGTAGAAAGGGAAACGACGGTCCAAAAGCAAAATTGGTTTACAAAGACGTGGAACGGTCTTCTGAATAACCTTTCCGATGTGGGAAACGGATTTCTAAGCATCGTTTCCTTTGTGATCTCGGCATTGCCTTATTTGGTTTTGCTCGGCATAGTTGTTGTTGTGATTCTTCTGATCATTCGCCGCTCTAAAAAGAAAAAACCGCCGATTCAATAAAAAACAGGGAGACCGTTTATGCATTTCTCAGAACCGCCTTCTATGCGCCCTCTGTGGGTGTTTCTGCCTTTGTGGCGGCGCCATCCCGTCAGATAGAGCCAATATTAAACAGCCGACGTTTTCTGTTTCTTAGAAAGGTCGGCTGTTCTCTTGTTATCATTGGTCATATCGTTATCCAAACAATCGGGATTTGGATGGGAAGTTGTTTTGTGAAATATAAAATAACAGGCAAAAGAGGGAATATACCTTTTGAAATATCAAAAGAGCGAATTAACCGTTATGTAATAAATTTATAAAAAAAATTAAAAAAAGGGGTTGACAAACGGTTTTGAGTGTGGTAAGATATCAAAGTCGTCTGAAACGACACAGTCGGTGTTGATTGCGGTGAGGGTCCACCCGTTCCCATTCCGAACACGGAAGTTAAGCTCACTTGCGCCGAAAATACTTGGCGGGCAGCTGCCTGGGAAGATAGGTAGATGCCGACACTCAAAACACAGGTCTTTGACCTGTGTTTTTGTTTTTACGGCATTTTTTCCTGGCAGCGTTGGCGATCTTCTGAAATCATGATAACCTTGTTTCAAAAAACACAAGACTCTGGTTAATCAAAACAACAGGCGTGTTGATTCGATAAACGGAAGCATATTACACGCCTTTGTGTGTTGTATTGGCCGGTATGGGTGCCTCGGTGTTTTCTTTTGTTGATTTTAGCT
>JAEDEG010000162.1 GCA_016293435.1 Clostridia bacterium | reverse complement strand
AAAAATGCACAACGATTTGACAAAACAGGATATTGAAAAAATGAAAGAAGAAATAGAGTACCGCAAGGTAACTCTGCGCTATGAGCTTTTGGAGGAGGTAAAGAGAACGAGAGCTTTTGGCGATCTTTCCGAAAATTTTGAATACAAAGAGGCAAAACGCAAGAAAAACCAGAACGAAAGCCGCATACGATATCTTACCAATATGATAAAAACGGCTCATATCATCGAAAACAATACCGATGAGAATACCGTCGGTTTGTATGACCTTGTGGACTGCTATATGACAGATATCGAGGAGGTGATGAGGCTGAGGGTTGTGACCACTGTACGCACCGATGCCGGAAGCGGTCTTATTAGCAACGAGTCGCCTATAGGCAAAAAGCTTTTGGGTGCAAGGCTCGGTGATGTGTTAGAGATAGATTCGCCCGACGGCAAGTATGACATAGAGGTAAGAGCAATCCAAAAAGCTTCTGAAAAAGACGGCGATGTGCCGATTAATAAATACTGATGAGGAGAATTATGATGAATAAGAAACGAGGTTTAAACAAGCTGATTTTATCGGCACTTTTTATTGCTCTCGGCATTGTGCTGCCGTTTTTTACAGCCCAGCTAAAAACCCTCGGCAGTGCACTTTTGCCCATGCATTTTCCCGTGATGATTTGCGGATTTATTTGCGGTCCTCAATACGGTTTGACTGTTGGGTTTATATTGCCGCTTCTGCGCGGGGCGCTTTTTGGAATGCCTCCGCTTTATCCCAACGCTGTGTGGCAGGCATTTGAGCTTGGTACCTACGGCTTTGCGGCCGGATTTATGTATATGCGTCTTGGACAGGGTAAGCTATGGAAGATATATGTGTCGATGATTGCGGCAATGATATCCGGCAGAGTGGTGTGGGGAATTGTCAAGGCTATTATTCTCGGATTTGCGGGTCAGAGCTTTACGGTGCAGATGTTTATAGCCGGAGGTATACTCAATGCCATTCCCGGTATAGTGCTTCAGCTTGTGCTGATTCCGCCTGTTGTTGCTCTGATTGATAGATTTTGGAAATCTGTGTAAGATAATATGAAAATATATTTAATTTGCTTACTATGTACAAGGAGGAATTCAGTATGAAAAAATCAAAAAAACTATGGGGTATGTTATTTGCACTTGCGGTCTTTGCATTGCTTTTAACAGCCGGGGCCGGTGCTGAGGACATCCATGATTTTCCGCCTCATAGACCTCAGGTGGGCGAAATGGATATTGATGCGAGCGAAAGTGGATATGCGGTCGGTCTTCGCAGCAACGGAACCGTAAATTTGCTTAAGTTTCTCGAATATGAAACCAACCGAAAATACTATGAGGGTGCACTTTATGAAACAGATGTTGTTGATGTTGCATGCAACGACGATATTGTTGTACTTTTGAAATCTGACGGAACGGTTAAATTTTATGGTCAATTCGACGAAAAATACGGTAAATATAAAAATCCCCCCGAATGGACAGATATTGTGGCAATAGACTGCGGCTCAAGCCATGCAGTAGGGCTCAAGTCTGACGGTACGGTTGTAGCCTATGGGTCTAATGACAAGGGTCAGACAAATGTTATGGGATGGAACAATGTGTCCAGAATATTTGCCAGTGATTATGTGACATTTGGCATAAAGAGAGACGGCAAGCTTTTGGCTGCAGGTGAAATAACCAACTACGGCGAATACCGAGATACTTTAATGGTAAGACCGTATGAGCTGCAATCCAGATATGTAAAAAGTCTCCAAGGTGCGTTTTTGCCTGATGGTACAATAACCGCCAGAATTAATTTTACAGATTCAAATGGGAAATATTACAAAGACATCACTATTGACGAAGCTTTTAGAAATAGTGGGTACACCGCCAAAATAGTAGATGCAAGCGGAGCTGCCTACGATCACTATCTGCTTGACGAAAACGGGGATTTATTTTATATCGGACAAAGATTTTCTGTTGGATACAACAAATTAAAATTACTTGAATCAAACATTGTAAAGTTCATGGTCATAAACAGCGATTATTACGCAATTGACCACAACGGTCAAATCTGGTCAAGCAAGCATGCTTTCACTTCTGACGACTGGATTTTGACAACCAATATCACCTATAACGGTGAAAAGGTAAATGCCGATGTTGCCCCGTACATAAAAGACGGCAGAACGCTCGCTCCCATAAGAGCAATTCTTGAGGCACTCGGCATGACTGTATCATGGGATCCGGCTGCACAGACAGCAACAGCAGTAAAAGACGATATCACAATTTCGATTGTGATAAATTCAAATGAGGCATATGTAAACGGTGCCGTTAAGGTGCTTGATGTACCCGCTGAGATAACCAACGGCAGAACCTTTGTTCCCGTTCGTTTCTTTGCAGAGGCTCTCAACCTAAGTGTAAACTGGGACGGTTATACCAAGACCGTAAGCATAGAATCCAAATAAAAAAACAAAGTTAACTCAAAACAGCCCGCTTGGGCTGTTTTTTGTGCTCTTTTGTGCTGTTTTTACGCAAAAAACACTTGTAAATTTTTGCAAACAATGGTATAATACTACTATCTATAACTTTGCACTCATTTGTGCAAATAAGAGAGGAACGATATATACAATGGAAAAAGAAAAGTTTTATATAACCACGGCAATTGCCTACACCTCGCGCAAGCCCCACATAGGCAATACCTATGAGGTTGTACTTACCGATGCAATTGCCCGCTACAACCGCCTTATCGGCAAGGATGTTTTTTTTCTTACCGGTACCGATGAGCACGGTCAGAAGATTGAGCAGTGCGCCGCAGAGAGCGGCATTACTCCCAAGGAGTATGTAGACAGCGTTGCGGGTGAAATAAAGAATATTTGGGATTTGATGAACTCAAGCTACGACAAATTTATCAGAACCACCGATGACTATCACGAAAAAACCGTTCAGAAGATTTTCAAAAAGCTCTATGATCAGGGGGATATATATAAGGGTGAATACAGTGGACTTTATTGTGTTCCGTGCGAAAGCTTTTTTACCGAAACTCAGGTGTCAGACGGCTGTTGCCCCGATTGTGGCAGACCCGTTACCGAAACCAAGGAAGAAGCATATTTCTTCCGTATGAGCAAATATCAGGATGCTCTGATGAAGCACATTGAGGATAATCCCGACTTCATACAGCCCGAATCACGCAAAAAGGAAATGGTCAACAACTTTCTCAAACCCGGGCTCCAGGATCTTTGTGTGTCAAGAACCTCATTCAAGTGGGGAATACCCGTAACCTTTGACAACAATCACGTTATCTATGTTTGGATAGATGCTCTTTCCAACTATATCACAGCTCTTGGCTACGATTGCGGCGAAAATTCCGATTTGTACCGCAAATACTGGCCTGCTGATGTTCACATCATAGGCAAAGACATTCTCCGTTTTCACACTATATACTGGCCTATAATGCTCATGGCTCTCGGTGAGCCTCTGCCCAAGCAGATTTTTGGCCATCCGTGGCTTCTTTCCGGCGATGACAAAATGAGCAAATCCAAGGGTAATGTTATGTATGCCGACGATTTGGTAAGGCATTTTGGTGTTGATGCAATCAGATACTATGTGCTCCGCGAAATGCCATTTGCCGCTGATGGTACAATTACTCTCGAAACCATCATTGCTCGCTACAATGCAGACCTTGCCAACACTCTTGGCAACCTTGTCAACAGAACGGTTGCCATGGTCAACAAATATTTTGGTAAAAATCTCGAAAATCCGGGTGTAAAAGAGGAAATAGATTCCGAGCTTGAAGAGCTTTGCAACAGAACAAAAAATATTGTTGATGAACGTATGAAGGAGCTCAGAGTGGCAGATTCGCTCGATGCTGTTATGGCTCTTGCACGCAGATGCAACAAATATATCGATGAGACAATGCCCTGGGCACTTGCCAAGGATGAATCAAAGAGCGATCGTCTCAAAACCGTGCTGTGCAATCTGGTAGAGGGCATACGTTTTATTGCCGTGCTGCTTTCTCCCTTTATGCCCGAGACCTCCGATAAGATTTTTGCTCAGATAAATACAGACGAAACCACCTACGAAACCCTTGCTGCCTTTGACGCATGCAAAACAATAAGCGTTGGAGAAGCAACACCGCTTTTTGCAAGAATCGACGAAGCCAAAAAGCTCGAAGAGGTGTCTGCGGATATATTTGGCGGTGAAAAAGAGAAAAAAGAAGAAAAGAAGAAAGACAAAAAGCAGGAGAAAAAGCCTGAAAGCGAAATTCCTTCCGAAATCGGAATAGACGATTTTGCCAAGGTGGAAATGAAGGTTGGCGTGGTGCTTGAAAGCAAGCGCGTTGAGGGCGCAGATAAGCTTTTGGTTTCTCAGATTAAGATTGGCGATGAGATTCGCCAGATTATATCCGGCATTGCCAAATACTACAAGCCCGAAGAGCTTGTTGGCAAAAAGGTTGTGGTTGTAACCAACCTAAAACCCGTAAAGCTCAGAGGAGTGCTTTCTCAGGGGATGATTCTTGCAGCCTCCGACGGTGACAAGCTTTCTGTTCTTTCACCTGACAGACAAGACGATATTTCAGATGGAAGTGCTATAAGCTGAATAAAAAATTTATATAAAGGGGAATAAAACATGGACGAAAATATGAACAACAACGAAGAAGTTATGACCATTGAACTCACATTCGACAATGATGAAACATTGGAGTGTGCTGTAATCTGCATTTTTGAAGCAAACGAAAAAGACTATATTGCACTTTTGCCTGTCGATTCCGAACCAAACGAAGACGATGAAGAGGAAGTTCTTATCTACAAATATCTCGAAACAGAGGATGGCGGCACCGTAATCGAAAATATTGATGACGATGACGAATATGACGCCGCTGCAGATGCTTTTGACGAATGGATTGCAGAGCAGGAATAATTTGAAAAGTTGTAAAATAAAATGACCAAAAAAGATGACTCACATTGAGAACTCT
>JAEDEG010000161.1 GCA_016293435.1 Clostridia bacterium | reverse complement strand
CAAAAAGCTTCAATATGCGAAGTGCCTGCTTATTTAGTGCTTCCATTGAACGAAGGAGCGGAGTTTTTTTATCAAGGGCTTCACCGCCGTATGAGCAAAAAGCTGTAGGAATGCATAATGTTTTGCCCTTGATAAATGCGTATGAAGTGGGGTCCCATGCTGTATATCCTCTTGCTTCAAAGGTTGCGCGAAGTCCGCCGGAGGGGAAGGAAGACGCGTCAGGCTCGCCCTTTATAAGCTCTTTGCCGGAAAAATCCATAATAACTCTGCCGTCGGGTGATGGTGAAATAAAGCTGTCGTGCTTTTCTGCGGTTATGCCCGTAAGCGGCTGAAACCAATGTGTATAGTGTGTCGCTTCGTTTTCAATTGCCCATTCCTTCATTGCTTCTGCAACTGCATTTGCAACCGAAATGTCAAGCTTTGCACCTTCATCAATGGTTTTCTTAAGAGAATTATACACCTTTGATGATAGTTTCGACTTCATTACTCTGTCGTCAAAAACCAAGCTGCCAAAATAATCTGATACTGTTTTCATGTTGAAGCATCTCCTTAAATTTTGAATAATCGAAGGCAAAGGCGTCTTTAATGTAAAATTCATTAAAGACGCCTTTGCCTTCGATTATTCTTATATTTTTGGGCAAATATGGATACGGCAAAATTCAAAAGTGATTTTTCTATAATCCATACCGCCGAGATTATACTTTATTTTTTATAAAATTTTAAAATTACACAATTCCCTGAGCATTCATTGCTTTTGCCACTTTTCTAAAGCCCGCAATGTTGGCACCTACCACATAATTGCCTTCTTCTCCATACATTTTGGAGGCTTCGTCCAAATTGTGGAAAATATCAACCATAATGCCCTTGAGCTTTTCGTCAACTTTTTCAAAGCTCCACGAAAGTCTTTCGCTGTTCTGAGACATTTCAAGTGCACTTGTTGCAACACCGCCTGCATTTGCCGCTTTGCCCGGGAGAAACAAAACTCCCTGATTCTGCAAATATTTTGTTGCATCTGAGGTGGTAGGCATATTAGCACCCTCCGCAACTGCAAACACACCGTTTGCCACTAGCATTTTTGCATCATCGATATCAAGCTCGTTTTGTGTTGCACAAGGAAGTGCAATATCTGCTTTAACGCTCCACACACCCTTGCCTTCGTGATACTCGGAATTTGGTCTGTACTTTTTGTATTCGGTAAGTCTCTGACGGTTTTCTTCTTTGATTTCCTTGAGTGCTGCCACATCAATTCCGTCCGGATCATATATCCAACCTGTGGAATCAGAACAGGTAACAACCTTTGCACCTAATTGATGAGCTTTCTCTATTGCGTATATCGCAACATTTCCTGCACCCGACACCAAAACTGTCTTTCCTTCAATATCCTTACCGTTGCATTTTAGCATTTCCTCGGTTATATAAACAAGTCCGTAGCCGGTTGCTTCTGTTCTTGCAAGGGAACCGCCGTAAGGAATTCCTTTACCTGTGAGTGTACCCTCAAAAAGATTTTTTATTCTCTTATACTGACCGAACATATAACCGATTTCACGGCTTCCTGTACCGATGTCACCTGCCGGGATATCGGTATCTGCGCCTATATGTCTGCAAAGCTCTGTCATAAAGCTTTGGCAAAAGGACATAATCTCACGGTCTGATTTACCCTTGGGATCAAAATCACTGCCGCCTTTACCGCCGCCAATAGGAAGTCCTGTGAGCGAATTTTTGAAAATTTGCTCAAATCCCAAAAATTTAATAATACCTATATTAACAGAGGGGTGAAGTCTGATACCGCCCTTATAAGGACCGATTGCACTGTTAAATTGAACACGATAACCGGTGTTTACCTTTACATTACCTTTATCATCAATCCAGGGAACCCTGAATTTAACCTGTCTTTCGGGATTCACAAGCCTTTCAAGCAGTGCATCTCTTTTATACTGAGCCTCGTGCTTTTCTACAACAGGTCTAATAGAATCAAGCACTTCCTTTACTGCTTGATGAAATTCCTTTTCTTCAGGATTTTGTTTTATTACTTGTTCCATTACTTCATCAATGTATGACACAAGCTTCGCCTCCTAACATTATCATAAAACAAAAAAAGACAAGGATATCACAGAGCTTAAACTCTAAGACACCTTTGCCTTATGGTATGCATTATACTCCTATATTTTTTGTTTGTCAATCGTTTGTCAATCTTTTTTTAATATTTTTCTTATTTTGTCAAAAAATCTTGTGCTAAGCAGTTGATTTTTGTGCATTTAATAAAATGCTTTTCTATTTTGCGCAGAGTATTGAGGATATGGGTTTTTGCAGAATTTTAGTAAACCTTTTAACAAAAATACCGGTCAAAAAAGCGGAAATAATTGTACCTTCTCTTGTTCCAACAACAGTAAAATCAAAGAATATCAGCGATAGTATAACAGAAAGTGCGACACAAAAAATATCAAAAGCTATTTTTACATTGCCAAAATTCTTTTTTGCGGTATCGGCAACAGCCTTTACAAAAGCCTCTCCGGAATTCATAATTACATTTGCGATTACAGCAAGAGAAATGCCGAAACCTAAAATTGCAACACCGATAACTACAAAGCCCAAACGAATCAAATAAGTATTTACGGTAATGAGTCCGCAAATACGCATTCCCAAATCCGTAAACCAGCCAAACAGGAAGGAAAGCGGTATTTGCAAAAGCTGTAATGGCCTAAAATTTTTTCTTAAAATGATTATTTGTCCGATTATCAATATACAGTTCCAAACAATGAGCCAATTTCCCATAGAAAGAACAGGAAACTTAAAGCTCAGCACATTTGCAACAGAGGATATAGGAGAAACACCAAGCTCACCTCTTTTTGTGAAAGCAACACCCAATGCTGCAAAAAACAGACTGATAATAAATAGTGTATATCTCTTTAGTATTTCATTTTTTTGCATCCAAAAACATCTCCGATATATTTTTCTTTAATTGATAGTATATTAATAAGTAGGCTTTTTCATTTTTTAATAATCAGCTTATTTTTTTCTTTTCTTTCTTTTGTTAAGCGTTACGGTTTTTAATATCAGAAAAGCTATGATAATCACGATACCAAGCTTAAAGTATATCGAACAAAAAAAGGTCTTGGTTTTGTGCTTAAGATATGTAAAAGCACTGCTTTCAATATCCGAATATGCCAAAAGATTTGTTTCACCGCATTTCAATCCTTCATAATATACAGTCATTGTACCAAGCTTTTCGCGCTTTTGAATAGGCGCGTGAATGTTGTCTGCAATATCAAACTTCATTTCAATTGCGCTCGAATCATAGCCGTATGGAAGCATTGTTTGAATTTTGTTTTCGGTTATAACCAGAAGCTTGCTTGTATCTTTACCGTTTGAAACATATGCTTCATGTACAAATTCTTCTTCTTCCACAAGCGTTACAACAGAAAAGTTTTGCTTTGCATATTCTATAAGATATTCAACATCGTTATATGAGTATATGTTTTCTTCGTCACTGTCAGACTGTGCACAGAGAATATACAGGTTGCTTGGGCCGGTTTTGTAGTTTGCAATTATTCCGCAGTCTTTTTTTGAAATATAATAGCTTTTAATTCCTGCAATGGCAGGGTTTTTATGTTTGTCAGAGTAATATGAAGTCAAAAATTGATTTGTACTGTAAAGTATTCTTTTGCTTTTATATTTGTTTGTCGGAGCAATCTCTATATAATCATCTTTTGCTATCTTGACAAAAGCCGCGTTTTTCATTGCATATTTGGAGATTTTATACATATCGTTCAGCGTTGTTTCTTGGTCTTTGTCTCCAAATCCTGCCGGATCGGTAAATTTGCTGTTTTGGGCTCCTGCTTTTTTGGCAATTGCATTCATTGAATCAATAAACTCCGAATAAGATTTTCCGACTTCGTTTGCCAGCACGAGAGCGCAGTCTCCGGCATCATAAACCATCATTGCTTCGAGCAGTGTCTGAACACTCAGTGTCTCTCCGTATATGAGACCTATGTTGCTCATTTCATAATCATAGTTTTCCAGCACACCTTCTTCAACCGTGACTTTTTTTGTTAAATCATCGCACAGCTCAATTGCCGTAATTGCCGTGAGTATTTTGACAAGACCTCCGGGATTAAATTGCTTATCTGCATTTTTTTCATACATAACAAGACCGGTGTCACCATCTGCCATCAGCATAAGGCTTGCATGAGGGAAATATTTTTCGACTTCATCATCGGCAACTTCTTCTTCATCTTTTTTTTCGTCATCCTTTTTTTTGCCTCCCGCATTGGAGGTGTTATTATCCGTGTCGGATTCGTCGACGGTATTCTTTTTCTCCTCTTTTTTGTAATCAGAAGCCTCATTACTCTCAGAGGATGTGCTTTTCGTCTCTTTTTCATCATCCGATGAAGAAATATTTGAGCCTTTGCTTTCAGCTGCATAAATGTCATTGAATGACGAGGCATATGCGGTCATATATATAACTAACAAAATGTAAATGAATATTTTTTTCATCTGTTTTCATTCCTCTTTATCTCATTTATATATATTATAATAACATATAATTAAAGTTTTTGCCATACTTTTTCAAAAAAATTAATAAATTTTCTCATACCGGGTATAATATGGATAATTTCACGTATGCAATGAGTGGTTGATTGTACAAAAAGTTAAATAGGGGAGCGTTAA
This sequence comes from Clostridia bacterium, assembly GCA_016293435.1. Taxonomy (GTDB): domain Bacteria; phylum Bacillota; class Clostridia; order UMGS1810; family UMGS1810; genus RGIG1828. The sequence continues at coordinate 329 of JAEDEG010000161.1, read as the reverse complement.
TTTCAAGATGTTTTAAGCAATGTTGATAAAACTAAAAAAAAGTTTAAAAAAGTATTGACAAAAAAAGTGTGGTGTGGTATCATAATCAAGTCGCTTGACCGAGGCGGTTTTGAGCCGTGGTCATAAGACAAATTTGATCTTTGAAAAATGAACAGTATGAGAGGTTCTCGAAAAGAGAATTTGAGTTAAAGCGAAAGCTTTTAAACTTAGTAAATAAGTTAGTGTTTATATGAGCTAACAAACTTCAAAAAGAACTAAAAGACTACGGTCTATAATTTTTATTGAGAGTTTGATCCTGGCTCAGGACGAACGCTGGCGGCGTGCCTAAC
>JAEDEG010000160.1 GCA_016293435.1 Clostridia bacterium | reverse complement strand
ACCGCTTTGTTGAAAGAAAGCGTGTTAAGAGGGAAGATGTAATGAGTAAGAGAAATATATGGGTACACGAGTGAAAACATAGGAGGACTTTACTTTTGTCAAGTCCATACAATTTAAAACATTAGTTTGCCGATTTTGATATTTACATATCGGGCAGGAAAATCTATTATTCCTGCGGGTTCTGATGAAAAATGTTCTGGTGAATTTAGTAGGTCCTATTATTCACTGTTCGCCTGTCTTGACAAGAGTCGAATTGTGTCGAATTATTTTGAAAGGAGTAATGGAAATGAAAGCAGTTTTTAAAATGAGAAAAATGATTTGTTTAACACTCTGTTGCTTTTTGGTGTGCATGGCTATTCCGTTTAATATATTTGCTGAGGAAGAAAAGAGCAAATTGCCATATGTTATAGAGCCTCAATATTACTCTGCCGAGGAATTTAACAAGCATGGTATTGCAAGGGTTCAGCTTGCGCCGGCTGAAGAAGGCGGCGAGAAAGTGTTTGGTGTTATCAATCTAAAGGGCGAAAGGATATTCGGTTTTGATGGCACAAAATTTGCACTCCGTAAAAATGGACTGATCATGGCCGTCGGAGACGATGACAAAGCTGCTTTTTTCAGCAGTGAGGGAAAACAACTTACCGATTATGTATATGAAACATTCAAAAGAGTACAGCCTAAAACTCCGCACTTTGTCACATATCATTATCTGACGGATCGCTATGACGGTGACGGTGAAAGTGATTTGGTTCCTATTTGCAGAGATGGTAAATTCGGTTTTATTAACAGTAAAGGCGAGGAATCCATTGCACCGACATTTGACTACGTTTTCGGATTTTATGAAGGAATATCGAGAATCGGCTATGACGGCGTGTTAAGTGAATACGGAACATACACGCAATGCAAATTTGGATATATAAATGAAAATGGCGAGGTACTGCCTACGGGTGAACTTTGGGCGGCATCTGATTTTTCAAATGGTTACGCCAAAATTGCTGACGGGCAGATAAAAGTCATTGACAAAAATGGTAGTGAAGTGAAATTTCCTATCAACTCTTATGAATTTGTGGAAACAAACGGCAATTTTATTTTAGTTACTGATGGAAACAGTCTTATTGTACTTGATATGAATGGCAATGTTTTGTCAGGTGCAGAGACAGGACACAAATCCTTGTTCGGTAAAAGCTTCATCATAGATCGAAAGCAAATTGCCGACATAAACGGAAATATTATTTATACAGCACCTGAAGGTGTGGAAATAGAATATGGAAGAAAAAACAGCTATGTGACTATGATAAATACAAGTGCTGTTATAAATAGACTATCTGTTATTGTGAAAGGACTTATCAATCAAGATGGCAAGGTTGTGTTAGAACCGCGGCATTTAGGCTTGCGAGAGGTTGCAGATGGTATATTTGCTGATGATGGTTTTGATTTGTATGATATAAACGGTGACACAATCGCCACAACTAACGGATATAATATTGGTGGTAATGAATTGTCATATAATCTGTTGCCATTAACAGATTATGATACACATCAAAGGGGTTATGTAGAGCTTCCCAAAGCAGCTAATCCTTATGTTTCAAAATTTACGGAGTCGGATATATACAAAGTTTATAATGTATTTGATACTGACTACGGTACTGTTTTGTATTTACAAGTTGTTGGTGCTCCACATGCCACAGGACCATTCTTGATGCTTGTCCGTGAAAACGGAGAAGAGGTAAACCTCTCAGAACGTGTGTCAAGAGAAACGATTTGGGCGCTCCCTGAACACAATGACATAAAGGTTTCCGAAGATGGCAGATATATCACATTTAATGTTTCGTTTGAGGAACGATCCGCAGGAAATATTGGAGCTTCTGGAACCTATACTGTCTTACATGATGCCGGCACCTATTATTATAAGGCAAACCTTGAAACAGGTGTATGTATCGAAACAAGATTTGAACCTTATGATACAATGGGTGAAGATGTTATTTCCGCTTGGGCAAAACCAGAGGTTGAAAAAGCAATAGATCTTGGCTTTGTTCCGATTGCACTTCGGGAAAACTACAAACGAAACATTACTCGCGCCGAATTTGCAAAGATGGCAATGGATTTTCTCTCTTTTTCTTATGGCTATTCCAATGCAACACGGAAAAAGGGTTGGTCAGAAATTGACTACGAGAAGTATGGTTATGTCAATCACGACTTTTTGTGTGCATATTGCCACGCTAAACCTGATAGAAACGGAAAATCCTTTATGTCGGGTAATGCAGAGTATAAGTACAATTCGAATCTTAAAATAACGATGGCAGAGCCGTTTGAAAAAACAGAAGATTTTTTATACTATGAGTCCGTGATTGCAGCTTATAATATAGGTATCGTAAATGGAGTGAGTGAGACAGAGTTTAACCCGAACGGTGATATTACACGTCAGGAAGCTGCGGCAATGCTTATGCGTGTTTATAAAAATTACGGCGTATGTGAAGAGGCACCAAACGACTATTTGTTTGCCGACAATGTTTCGATTGCGGATTGGGCAAAAGAGGACGTTTACCAAATTAATCGGCTTGGTGTTATGCAGGGTGTTGGAAATGATATGTTTGCACCTCTTGACAACTACACCGTTGAGCAAGCTATCGCAACCTTTTTAAGACTTTATGAGAAAGCACCTGTGAGCCGAAAAAACAAAAATATTGCACCTCTTCTTGAATTTAAATTTGAAAAAGAAAAACTGCTTGAAGGCAATCCTGCTGGCAGAGCATGGGTAACAGCAGAAGAAAAAGAATCTATTTTTGATGACTATACCATATTGCAAGGCGCGTGGAATATGCGGCATTATGGCGGTAGTGATGTTATTTATGCTTTCTATAAAAGCGGTGGTGTGACAACGTTATTCAGTGGACAATTGACATCGGAAGTGGAAATAGATACCGAGAAAAACGTCATCCGTTATAGCGCCGAAAGCTCTAATACGTTTCGTCTGTATAATCAGCTTTGCGGTAGCGAAAAGGTGTATGCAGCAGGCGAGTATATGTGTGAAAAAGACATAGAAACAGGAAATATACTCAGTTTAATTCGTATAAATTAAACACAAAAGTCAATGTTTTAGCTGTGTTTTACTCGTGTCAAGTCCATACAATTTAAAAGATTAGTTTGTCGATTTTAAATATTTACATATACTATCGGGAGCGAGAAAATCCAGTATTCTCGCGGGTTCTAAAGAATTATGTTTAGAAAAAATCCAGTGAAAAATTAAAGGAAAAATAGTAGGTCCTAATACGAGCTTGCGAGTATCAAGGTTCTCGGGTACCCAACAGAAATCTGTGATTTCGTGTTGGGTGATGGTTCTTATTATTCACTGTTCGCCTGACTTGGCTTGAGAAAAAGAAAAGTTCACTATGAACTAATCTTTTTGAAACATGCACCGCTTTTCGGTCGTATTAAAATTGACCATTAGTTCCAAATCTGAACCGCAATTTTGATACAAAATTGCGGTTCTGTTTTTTTGCCCGAAAAGCCCATAATATCGGTATTTTCGTAAAAAGAAAAGTTCCTAAGTAAAGGGTATCTTGCTAAAATCAGAGCATTTTCAGCCATCGCACACAAATTCTGTTCACTACGAAACTTTTCCTTGAAAAATAATGCACCGCTTTTGCATTGTTTTTAGGTCAAAAGCGGTGTATTCTACTATGGGTGATTTTTTATACGCACAAAAACACAATGCATAATATACCGATAATTACCCCAACAAATTGCTTTTTTGAAAGCCTTTCTTTAAATAATATTCTACCCACCGCAGCCGAAAGAATTGATGCTGCGCAGTTATAGGAGGAATAAAGAACGGCACCGTCTATTACAGAGGCAGCATATGTGTTTAGGCATTGGAAAATCCCGATGATAACACCCGCAGATGCCCACGAAATCAACATTTTTGAACTTAGACTAGATTTTTTTTGATTATTTAAAAATCTAATTACGATTAAAATAACCGCTGAAATTACGGTTGCGCTGATATACGCAATTGCCACAAAATCAAAAATCTGAAGATTAGGAGCAATTTTGGAGTAAATCTTTTGATTTACAGAAATAAAACCGTTGCTCAAAAATACCAAAACCATAAATACCAGCCACAAAATGTTATACGACTTTTTGGATATAGTATCCTTCTTCCCTTTGGAGGTTACCAGCACAAGCGAAACCAGTGCAAGCAATATTCCGATAATTTTCATAAAACCAAGAGGTTCATTAAACATATATTATGAAACTCCGATAGGAAGAAACATACTGAAATTATTTATTATTACGGTCAGCGTCATTTTCCCCGTTGAAAATGCACAAATATAAAAAAACTGAAAAATAACGCTTAAAACACCCATAATAACCCCTTGGACTAGCGTTAGCCGTTGGATTGAACCGTTTAACAAAAACGGAGAGAAAAACAACGCTGCCACCAGGAACATTAACATATTGTAAAAAACATTGTCATAAAGGCTTTTGTCGGATTTTTTTGAAAAGTCCGACTGCAGAGTGATTTTCGCAACCGCAAATATGCACATTAACGATATTAACAAATACTTCAAGCTATATTTCCTCCAATGTAAAGTCCTTGGGTAAAACGGTTTTGCCGTCTACCTCACGAGGCTCATTTGAAAAATTTACCGTTATCCTATATTTATCTCCAAACACAGAGCATTGGAGCATGTAGTCATCACTCAAAATCTTAAAATCGGTCATAGTCAGAAGTGCAGTTTTTTCATGAACGGCGGTAATCGTTTTATAGCTTTTAAGTATTGCCTGTTTCAGTTTTTTGTAGTTTTCTTCCTTAAAGGAGTAAAGCTGAGGACAGCCGTAAAGACAGGCGAATAAAGTTTTATCACTAATAATATCCAACGACATTGCCGTTGAATCACCCCAATAGGGGAATGTTAACAGACAATGAGGCTGTATATTCAACTGTGTAAATGGAAATAATCTCCAATATAAAGTAGAAGGAGATAATAAATCATGACAC
>JAEDEG010000159.1 GCA_016293435.1 Clostridia bacterium | reverse complement strand
ATTTCCTATACTTGTTACGCTTTCTGGGAATGATATACTTGTTAGACCGGTGCAATAATAAAATGCAGAATCACCTATACTCGTTAAACCGTCAGGCAACGTTATACTTGTAAGACCGGTACAATTAGAAAATGTAGAATCACCTATACTCGTCACACTTTTGGGCACTGTTATACTTGTAAAACCGCTACACCCTCTAAATGCAGAATTTTCTATACTCGTTACACTGTCGGGCAGGGTTATACTTGTAAGACCGGTACAATTGTAAAATGCTTTTTCTCCTATGCATGTTACGCTGTCAGGCAATGTTATACTTGTAAGACCGGTGCAATAATAAAATGCAGAATCACCTATACCCGTTAAACCGTCAGGCAACGTTATACTTGTAAGACCGGTACAATTAGAAAATGTAGAATCACCTATACTCGTCACACTTTTGGGCACTGTTATACTTGTAAAACCGCTACACCCACTAAATGCAGAATCACCTATACTCGTTACACTGTCGGGCAGGGTTATATTTGTCAATTTTCTACATCCATAAAAAGCACCATAAGGAATCTTAGTTTCGTCGGTTATTGTTACACTTTTAAGAGCAGAGGGTATGTAATAATAGTAACTGCCGGAGTTCGAATAATACTGACGGGTTGTACCGCTTTCTAAAGATTTAGTATATCCGAATATATAACCAAATACTGCATCGTAAGATTCTGATTTATCCCTTGAAGAACCGACAAAGGGCAGTGTTATACTTGTAAGACCGGTACAATTTTTAAATGCAGAATTTCCTATACTCGTTACACTTTCGGGCAGGGTTATATTTGTAAGAGCTTTACAATTATAAAATGCAGAATTACCTATACTTGTTACACTTTTGGGCACTGTTATACTTGTAAGACCGGTACAACCAGAAAATGCAGAATTACCTATACTTGTTACGCTGTTTGGAATTTGCACATTTTTAATACTGTCACAATTAATAAATGCATATGGGCGTATTTCTGAAACACTGTCGGGAATTTGAAGATTTATAATGAGCTCGTTGTTAAGATAAAGCTTATTCGCATAATACATTGGGCACGAATAATAATTAGAAAAATATATGTTTAAATATGCACCTATGTCTGTAATATATACTTTGTCCAAAGCAGAACAATTATAAAAAGCATCCTGTCCTATACTCGTTACACTGTCGGGCAGGGTTATATTTGTCAAATTTCCACATCCATAAAAAGCACCATAAGGAATCTTAGTTTCGTCGGTTATTATTACACTTTTTAGAGCAGAGGGTATGTAATAATAGTAACTGCCGGAGCTCGAATAATACTGTTTGGTTGTACCGCTCTCATTATAATCATCAGTATATCCGAATATATAACCAAATACTGCATCTTTGGTTCCTGATTTATCCCTTGAAGAACCGACAAAGGGCAGTGTTATACTTGTAAGACTGGTACAACCTTCAAATGCAGAATTTCCTATACTCGTTACACTGTCGGGCACTGTTATACTTGTAAGACCGGTACAATAGGAAAATGCACAATTTTCTATACTCGTTACACTTTTGGGCACTGTTATACTTGTAAAACCTCTACACCCTCTAAATGCAGAATTTCCTATACTCGTTACCGGATAACCCCCGAGAGTATCGGGAATTACTATCGCACCGCTTACGCTTTTGGGAAAATCGGTAATTGTCGCTTCGCCGTTTGATGAAACGGAGTATGTATAATTGTCCTCTGTGGCGGCATTAGCAATGTGAGGTATTATACATATTACAATTGCAATGCAAAGCATCAGAATGAGTTTGAAAAATTTTGTTTTCAAATTAATACATCTCGCTTTCTTAATATTATTTATTTTTGTTTGTTTTTTGAATATTTTTTATTTTTTCAATAGCATCATTATAAAAGCTTATATAATCTCCGTTATATAATTTATCTTCCAGTGTGTCAACCACAACACCAAATCTTTTCATTATGTATTCTTTATTTTCAGATAAATTTTCCCGCTGTTCAAAGAAATAAACATTGCCTATTTCTGCCTTTTCTCTGCATCTTCTGTTGAGTAACCACCACATATCAATTTCGGAAAAATCAAATCCAAAGCCGAGTACATACACATCACCGGTTACAAAATAATCGATCCACGATTTCATCTTTACACACTGACCAAAGCGTTGATACTTGTTTGCGCAGTCACGAAAATAGCTGACCATATAATTTATCATTCGTGAATATTCGTCGTGTGTCAATACAATAGTTGAGACATTTCTCGTTTCTCCGTGGATATGCCAAATATTTTTTTCGATTTCTCCGTTATACAAAAAGCGATTGAATTTATGTATTTTGTTTTTTTCATCTTGCCTTATATGCCAAAAAGCACACTTTCTCTTTTCGGCAATTGACTTATTGCTGTAATTGTTACACAGTTCGTTTTCTATTTCATAGGTATAGTTTGTTGTAAGAATAGCGTCAAAATCCACTTCCAAAAGCTTTTTGATTATAGAATTATTATTTTTATAAACATAACCGTCTTTAAAATCCATACTGTCTTTTTTGGAAAAATAATTGGTATAACGTTTTCTTCTGTCAACATCATTATGACAAATTTTGGCAGTGGCAATAATAGAATAAGGAACATTTTCCAAACTCATTTTATCTCTGCCGGAGGTGCTTTTATCGGACAAATAATTTATAACTAAATTAAGATGTCCCCCGTCTCTATAGGCGGCGGGTGACATTTAATTTTTTCAGTGGGAGCTCAATCTCCCACTGAAAACGTTGAATGACGCGGCTTTGCCGCTTATTGAATCTGCTCCCATTTTGGATGATTATTATCAGAGCACAACAATATTCCGTTTCCAACCAACAAAACCTGCGGCTTAGATTTTGTTAAATCCCACTCAGCACATTTTGTAAACGACATAGCTTTCACCTCAAGCAAAAAATATGATTATTAGTAGTTTTTTCTATTATAAACCATACTTATTCATATGTCAAGATGAAATTCATCTTACAATGAGTTTATTAAAATAAATATTTAAGATAAAATTGATATGGGAAGGTGAATGAAATGTATGTAGATTATAAAGAAGTGGGCAAAAGAATAGCCGCACGAAGAAAAGCACTTGGCTTGAAACAAAGTGCTGTGAATGAAGCAGCCGGGTTAAGTGACAAGTATCTTTCTAACATAGAAACAGCAAGATCTATTCCCAGTATTGATGTATTAATGAGAATATGTGCGGCTCTTGACACCACTCCCGACCAAATTTTGTTGGGATGTGTAAAAGAAAAGGAAAAAGCGAATATGAACAGGCTTATAATCGAAAAATTAGACGATTTGTCCGGAACAAAACAAAACCTTGTTTATAAATTTATTGAAATATTAGAAACAGAAAATATTTAGATACAACGTCAAGTGATAAGCCGTTGTGCCGATAACCTAACTCGCATAAAACAAGTAAAATCGCCGCAAATATAATCATATTATTTAATATTGCGGTGATTTTAGCGATTATTTTTTTATATATCGTTGATTTTTGCTTTGGGGTTTATCGGGAATGGTCATTTGTATGAGCCCGAGCTCCAATGCCGGATGAATATAATGCCGTCTTATGGTTTCTTTTGATTTGAGTCCCAACAAATCCATAAGAGCATACAAGGTATACGGTGTATCATATTCCATTACATCAAGAAGCTTTTTTACATATTCTGAAATTCCTTCGTCAACGGCAATTTGCTCTGTTATTTCGTCGAGTATCTTGTCAATCTGCTCCAAAATAAACAGAATGAATGTGTTTGAGCTTCCTTCTGTGTGACATTTAGCGATGGCATCATAATACTCCTCCTGAAACCTTTCAATTTGGCTTTCTATCGGAATATATTCAAATATCGCATTCCATTTAGAAAGGAATGCACTATGCCACAATCTTGCTGTTCTGCCGTTACCGTCTGCAAAGGGATGTATAAACACAAATTCATAATGGAACACAGCAGACATTATAAGCGGATGAACTTCATCTTTGCTCGCACAAAGCCAATCAAAAAGATTTTGCATAAGCTCCGGCACCATTCTTGCAGGCGGTGCCATAAAAATACATTTATCACCGTTGAAAACCCCTTCTTCGCCTTTGCGAAATTCTCCCGATTCGTCCACGAGATACTTTGTCATTATCCCGTGAATTTTTTTGAGTTCGTTTATATCATAGGGATCAATTTCAGGGAGTTTTTCGTATGCCTCATAGGCATTTTTAACTTCTCTTATTTCTTTTTGTTCACCTAAAACCGCTCTTCCGTTAATAACATCTCTGATCTGACCGATAGTAAGAGAATTTGCTTCTATTTTCAGAGAAGAATGTATTGATTTGATTCGATTGTTTTTTCTCAGATGCGGCTTGGAACGCATATTGCTTGTAACACTGATGTTGCCTACCTTTTCGGATATGCTTGAAACAAGCGTAAGCATTTTGAATGTTATGTTAAACGGCGGTGTATAAGCTGCCACAAAATCACCTCTCATAAGTATTATCTTGCGTATTAACTTAATTATACTACATAATTGCAAAATAATCAATAGCTTAAAGAAAACTAATCATCTTGCTTAGTATTTGATTGATACAACACCCGGCAGAGGGCAAATAAATATCAGCGGCGGCCTGGGGAGCGGCTGCAAAGCCGTTTGGTGTTTTGAAAAAAATACGCCGACTGCAAGCAATATACTGCCAAAGGTCATGTACAATATATTATTTAATGTCTACTGAATTAACGCCATTTTTGAAATATTGTAAATTCCTAACAGCTTTTGAAACCATGATAAAAAAATGATAAAAAGAACCTTACCGATTTTTTGTGGTTTCAACAGTAATACGGACATAGCAATGCAGTGGCAAGTCGTTTCTTTCAGTCTTGTCACAATAAGTCCAATTCCGCATTTGCGTTTAGCGAGGCTGAATTTGCGTTCAACCTCTACTCGCTCCGCTTCATCAATGTAATCTTGCTTTTTATCACGGATTTCGTCTTTCTTGGGTCTGCCA
>JAEDEG010000158.1 GCA_016293435.1 Clostridia bacterium | reverse complement strand
ATTTCTCCCCGAAAGCTTGCCGGCTTTGTCTCCAACGGTATGTGCTGCTCCGAAAATGAAATAGGCATCAGTGATTCCAACGATGGTATCATGGAGATTACAGACGACATTGCCAACGGCACAGACCTAAAATCGGTATACGAAATTGATGATATTATTTTCGAGGTTGACAACAAATCTCTTACCAACCGTCCCGACCTTTGGGGGCACTACGGCATTGCAAGAGAGTTTGCCGCAATTGCCGGCCGAAGCCTAAAGCCCATTCCAACGGCTGATTTATCTGTATATAACAATCTGCCCAAGGTTGACCTCAAGATTGAGGACCCTCTGTGCCAGAGGTATTCCTGCTTGCAGTTTGGCAATATATCCGTTCACACAAGCCCCGTAAATATGAGAATCCGCCTTTACTACTGCGGTATGCGGGCACTCAATTTTCTTGCTGACCTGACCAACTACCTCATGCTCGAAATGGGTCAGCCCATGCACGCATTCGACTCCCGCAAGGTAGAAAAAATCAGAATAAAACGCTTTGACAAGCCTTTTAGCTTCAAAACGCTCGACGGAGCAGACCGCGATATCGACGAAAACACTCTCATGATTTGCAACGGTGACACTCCCGTTGCCATTGCCGGAATAATGGGAGGTATGGATTCGGAAATTGTGGAGGATACCACAACTCTCACTCTCGAATCGGCAACCTTTGATGCTGCATCTATCCGCAAGTCCACTGTTAGGCTTTCTCACCGCACCGATGCTTCGATGCGCTACGAAAAAAGCCTCGACCCCGAAATGACCACTGTTGCCATAGCTCGATTTGTAAAGCTGCTCACAGATATCGACTCCGGTGCCGAGGTGGTGTCTTCTCTTACCGATGAATATGCATTTAGATATGACAGCATAACTCTTTCTTTTAACAAGGCTTTTGTAGACAAATATACCGGTATAAAGATAGATAACGATACAATTGTTAAAACTCTTGAGGCTCTCGGCTTTGGTGTTTGTCTGTCGGGTGATGATTTTACCGTTGATGTGCCGAGCTGGAGAGCTACCAAGGATGTTACCATAAAGGCAGATATAATAGAAGAAATCACCAGAATCTACGGCTACGACAACTTTGAAATAAATACTGCGGAGGCACCGCTTTATCCTATTAGAATTGATCGGGAAAAGAGCGACGAGGATCGCATTAAGGATATTCTTGTGGGTCGTTATTCGATGCATGAGCTTCATTCCTATGTGTGGATGTATTATGATGAATACAAGGCACTGGGTATTGAGGTTGAAGACAATATAGAGCTTATCAATGCTACCAACCCAAATATCAAAACTATCAGAAATTCCATAATCCCCACTCAGCTTTGTCAGGTTAAATACAACACCGGCTATGCTTCGGATTTTGGTGTGTTTGAAATTGGCAGAACGGTAACGGGAACAAGAGAAGACGGACTTTGTGACGAGCACAAAATGCTTGGAATAACTCTTTTCTCCAAAACAAAAGATACTCAAGCTCTCTACTTTGAGCTAAGAGATATTCTTGCGGTTATCGCAAATAATTTTAAGCATCAAGGGCTCAGCTTCCAAAAGGCCGATGCGACTCATTCGTGGCAGCATCCCAAAAATCTCAACAAGGTTATATGCGGCGGCAAGGTGCTGGGCGAAATTGGCATAGTTAATTCTGCCGTTTCCAAAAAAATTGATAAAAAGGCAAATATCGTGTATGCCCAAATTGATGTTCGCACTTTTGCTTCGATAATTGATGCGGGTATTTCCTATGAAGAGCCCTCCAAGTTCCCTGAGATAGAGATAGACCTTTCGTTTGTGTCGGATACCTTTGCCCCCATTGCAAGGGCAATAGAGAATGCAAACTGCTCACTTATCAAAAATGTGAGTGTGGTTGACACCTATGCCGATGAAAACGGCAAATCAATTACCTCACGTCTAATATTTTCACATCCCGAAAAAACGCTTACCAAGGAAGAGGTTCTCGGAGTTGTAAACGGTATTGTTGCAGAGCTTGATGCTCAGGGTATAAAGCTCAAAAACGGCTTGCCCATGTAAAAAGGAGAAATGAGTTTAGATTATGAATACAGCGTGGATAATCAAGCAGTATCATATTCAGAATATGTTTCAAAAAAGAAACAATACGGTTTTACAGATGGCGAATATTGTTCGGGATATAGAGGCTCTTATTACTCAACTGGGATAATATTGTGCGTAGCGGCATATAATTGAGTAAAATTAATATAACTTAACAGACATTTTAAATTGATTAGGGAGACAGTGATGAAACCAATTGTAATTTACAAATCCAAATACGGCTCAACCAAAGCCTATGCCCAATGGATATCCGAGGAGCTCGACTGTGCATTTGTGGATGCCAAAAATGTAAGACCCGATGAACTGCTCGGCTACGACACCATAATATACGGCGGCGGTCTTTATGCAGAGACAATAAACGGGATTTCGCTTATTACAAAAAACCTCGATAAGCTATCCGGCCGCAAAATTGCAGTATATACAACCGGCATTACCCCGCTTGAATGCAAAGAATACTACGAGGAAGAGATTATCAAAAAAAATTTCAAGCCCGAAATGCTCAGCAAAATAAAAGTTTTTAACTTTTTGGGCAAAATGAAGATGTCGGAGCTAAGCTTTGTGCACAAAACCGCAATTAAAGCCCTGAAAAAGATGATGTCTGCAAAGGAAAATCCCTCCGATATGGAAAAGCTATTGATTGAGCTTTGCGATGCAGACGGAGATTTTAGCGATAAAGAACAGATAAAAGCTCTTATAGAGTATGTAAAAAATGAATAATCATTTAAAATCCCCCGGGAAACAATTGTTCTCCGGGGGATTTTGTTATTCTTCAAAGGAAGTAACTTTGTTCAAACCATCTGTTTGACAATTGAATAATTTTTATCTTTCTACCAAAACAAGTGTCCAGTAAGTGCCGTTAGAACCGCCGGCATAATAGCCTATACCCATATGGGTAAACTTGAAGTTCAAAATCTTTTCTCTGTGAGCGGCAGAGTCCATCCAGCTTTTTATAACATCATTAGCAGTGAGAAAGCCCGAAGCAATGTTTTCGGCTGCGGATGTATAATATATGCCTGCCATGTCAAGTCGCTCAAAGGGTGTTGTGCCGCTTGGTGAATTGTGGTCTATGTAGTCATAAAATGCCATATCCTTGCTGTGAGCGGCTGCAACAGCTGCGATATTTTCATCAAATTCGAGCGGAGCAAGGTCGTTTGCTATTCTTTCTTCATTGATAAGCTCTGCCAATTCTTTGGGCAGCTTTGTGTTGTTTTTGTCAAGATATGCCGGATTGTCATCTATTATCGGAGTATAAGCGGGACCGGTCGGCTGCTGGGGCTGGGGATTTGATGGTGGAGCTTCTGTCTGACCGGGATCCGGCTCTGTATAATTTTTGGTCTTTATGATAACGGTTCTGGTAGAATCCTCCCATTCAACGGTGCATCCCACAGCTTCGCATATTGCTCGTGCGGGCACCAGAGAATAATTGTTTGATATGTAGGGAGCTGTGTCAAGGGTATGAACCGTTGTGTTAACAAGCATGGTTGGTGAGCCTATAGTAAGAATTATGGTGATTTCATTGTTTGAGGCATACATCTTTTGATGCGCCGAGCTCCATTCAACCTTCATGCCCAAGGCTTCAAAAATCACTCTGAACGGCACCATTGTACGTCCGTTTGTAATTTCGGGTGCAACCGGGGTTTCGAGCAGTTTTCCGTCGAGCTTAAGGCTAATATCGTTTGCGGCAATTGCTGTTGTCGCAGTAAGCATCATAGCTAAGATCAATATTAAACTGATTATTTTTTTCATATTCAAAGCTCCTTCGTATTAAGGTTTATAAATATTATATCACACCTGCCCGCCTTTGTCTACAACAAAATTAAAATTATCAAAATAATATAACTAAATTAAGATGTCCCCCGCCTCTATAGACGGCGGGTGACATTTAATTTTTTCAGTGGGAGTTCAATCTCCCGCTGAAAACGTTGAATGACGCGACTTTGCCGCTTATTGAATCTGCAAATTAATTGAAGCTAACACGATTTTGACGGAGCATGCTGCCGGTCTCCGCTTTCCCTGCGATACCGTAGGGGAGTTGTGCCGATTTTTTTGCGGAATATATACGAAAAATACTCCACCGAATTGTAACCCGACATAAATGCTGTTTCTTTGACCGACAAGTCAGATGCCTTAAGAATATCGCAGGCATATTTAAGCCTGATTGAATTTAGATATTCGCTGAATGACAAGCCCGTCCACTTTTGAATCATCGCACCCATATAATTGGGCGTTACCGAGCATTCGCGCGCCACATCGGTGAGTGATATATCTTTTTTGAAGCAGCTGCGCATATAGCCTACTGCATGCAAAATCAGGTCGGGAGTGTGGCGGGGTGGCTCGGCACCGCACTTTCGCATAAGTGATATTATTATAATCGACACAAGGCTTTTTGCGGCAATGTCCGAATAGATGCCTTTGTTTTTCTTTTCAAGGTCGGTATCATACAAAAGGGTTGTAATTTTGTTTGCTTCGGCGCAGTCAAACCTACAGCATAAGCTGCCGGAATGTTGCGCCATAAAAAGGCTTAGCTCATTGGCAACAGCACTCTCGGCAAAATGCAGGCTGAGAAGTGTGATATCCCGCTTTGCGGTGAGAGCGTGAAAATCGTAGTAGGACATCAAATACGCATCACCGGGCAAAACATCATATTTGTGATTGTTATATATGTGCTCCCCCTCACCCTCCAAAATTATCTCAAATTCAAAATAATTGTGCCAGTGGAGCGGATAGTTCATACCCTTTTTGATATGCATTTTTCTGAGAACAAAGCTCTCACCCTCAAAAAAATTATATTTATAAATCTTTAGCTTATTCATTTTTGCCTCCGAGTGTTGATTTTCTTAATTATATCATTTATATTTTAAAGTTTCAAGCATATTTTTTATATATAATATAACTAAATTAAGATGTCCCCCGCCTCTATAGGCGGCGGGGGACATTTAAT
>JAEDEG010000157.1 GCA_016293435.1 Clostridia bacterium | reverse complement strand
AAAATCCGGCAGCCGGGTTAACATCACTTGAAAGGAGAGCTTTTCAATGATCATCGGTAAGGTTACCGGAAGTGTGGTATCCACACGCAAAAACGAAAACCTCATAGGTAACAAGTTTATGATTGTAAAGCCCATCGACGAAATGGGAATCAAACACAACATCGTGGCTATAGACAACGTTGGTGCAGGCATCGGCGAAACGGTGCTTGTTGCTACAGGCAGTGCCGCAAGAATCGGCTGCGGTCAGGAAAATTCGCCCATTGATGCGGCAATTGTCGGCATTGTAGACGAGCTGTAGTATATTCTTGGTGCACACTCAAGGAAGGAGAGAGTAATTTGACGCTTGAACAACTGGCAGATATAATGAAAACACATGGCATCATAGGCGCGGGCGGTGCAGGCTTTCCGGCAGGCTCTAAGCTTAATGCAAAGGCAGACACCATCATACTCAACTGTGCGGAATGTGAGCCGCTGTTTAAGCTTCACAGACAGCTCCTTGCCACCTACACACACGAAATTATGACGGCTTTGGGCTATGTTAAAGAAGCCGTGGGTGCAAATCAAGTTATTATTGCACTCAAGCCCTCATACAAAGAGGCGATAGACAGGGTTAACTACTATCTTCCGTCGTTTCCCGGCTATCGGATATCACTGCTCCCCAAGGTTTATCCGGTGGGAGATGAAATCATTCTTATATACGAAACCACCGGCAAGGTGGTAAAGCCCGGCAAGCTTCCCATAACCGAGGGCGTAATCGTGTATAACGTAGAAACCATGCTCAATACATATTATGCGGTAAAAGAGGACAAAAACGTTACCGAAAAGTATATCACCATCACCGGTGAAATCAAAAACCCCGGCACATTCAAGGTTCCTGTGGGCATTACCGTAAAAGAAGCGGTAGCTCTCACCGGCGGTGAAAAATCGAACGATTGTATGTATTTGGGCGGCGGTCTTATGACGGGCAATATTGTACAGCCAAACGATCCCGTCACCAAAAAGCTAAACGCTGTTTTGGTACTTCCCAAAAACAGCTCCATAATTCAAAAAAGACTTTCAAATTCAAATATTGATATTCAAAAGGCTATGAGCATTTGCTGTCAGTGCCGTTCGTGTACCGACCTATGCTCAAGACATCAGCTTGGCTATCCCATAGAGCCGCATCTTTTTATGAGGGCGGTCACCAAGGGAATGAGCAGCGATACTGAGGCTGTGCTGAATGCAAACTATTGCTCTCAGTGCGGACTGTGTGAGATGTTTTCATGTCCTCAGGATTTGTCGCCCCGCTCACTCATAGCCAAGGCAAGGGAGGAGCTTCGCAAAAACAAGGTTCCGCCCATCGAAAATCCGAAATTTACAGGCGTAGCGCCTGACAGAGAATATAAACAGGTTCAGATGACCCGCCTGCGTTCGCGTTTGGGTGTGACCGGCTACTATGTACCGGCAACCCTCGACGAAAAGGACGTAAAGGTCAACGAAGTAAAAATTATGCTTAATCAGCATATCGGTCCCCCGGCGGCTGCTGTTGTCAAAGAGGGCGATAAGGTCACAAAAGGGCAGCTTGTGGGCACTACCGCCGGCAAGCTCGGCAGTGATGTTCACTCCTCGACAGACGGCAATGTTGTTTCCGTAACCGATATGTATGTAATAATAAAAAGGAGGTCCGGCAATAAATGAGCAAGGCTTTAGCTATGGTAGAATATCTCACTGTTGCCACAGGTATAACCGCAGCAGACTCTATGGTAAAGACAGCTGATGTAAAGCTTATTGAAGCTCATGTTGTCTGCCCCGGCAAATATATCGCTCTTATTCAGGGCGACCTCAGCGCGGTGACAGCCGCAGTTGAAAACGCAAAACGAACCTACCCCGAAAAGCTGGTGGATTCATTCGTTTTGGGCAATCCCGACGATTCGATATTCCCGGCAATCTACGGTTCATGCGAGGTAACAAATCCCTCGGCACTCGGTGTGTTTGAGACCTACAGTGCCGCATCCATCATTGTTGCGGCAGATATCGCATCAAAAACAGCCGATGTTGTGCTTGTGGAGCTTCGCATAGCCAAGGGCATGTGTGGCAAGTCCTACATGCTTATAACAGGTGAGGTTTCGGCTGTTCAGGCTTCTATAGATACAGTGAAAGAAAGGCTCAAGGATACCTCGATGTATCTTGACAGCTCGGTTATTGCAAATCCCGACAAAGAAACCTGGCAGAACATTTTGTAAGTTTTACGCCTTTAGAAAGGAATGGTCAAAATAATGTTAGATGAAAAGTATATCAGTCAGTTGGTAGAAAGCGTAATCAAAAATATGCCCTCATCGGCAGTGCCTGCCGCGTCCGGCAATCAGCTCGGTGTTTTTGACAAAATGGAAGACGCACTCGAAGCTGTAAAAAAAGCATATAAGCAGTACAAAAATTATACAATAGCCCAAAGAGAAAAGATGATTGCCAATATCCGCCGCCTCACCAATGATGAGGCTGAGGTTATGGCTCGCATGGGTGTTGAAGAAACCGGCATGGGCAGAGTTGCCGACAAAATTATCAAGCATCAGGTTGTTGCCGAAAAAACCCCCGGCACCGAGGATCTTCACCCCACAGCCATGACGGGCGATCAGGGGCTCACCTTGGTAGAAATGGCTCCCTTTGGTATCATCGGCTCCATCACTCCTTCTACCAACCCCAGCGAAACGGTTATATGTAACTCAATGGGTATGATAGCAGGCGGCAACGCAGTAGTGTTTAACCCTCACCCCAATGCGTGCAAGGTTGCAAATTACGCTGTAGATTTGGTAAACAGAGCCATCCTCGAAGCAGGCGGCCCCGAAAACCTGGTTGTTTCGGTCAAAAAGCCTACAATGGATACCTCCAAAATGATGATGGAATGTCCCGATGTTAAAATGCTTGTTGCAACCGGCGGCCCCGGTGTTGTACGCACACTTCTTTCTTCGGGTAAAAAGGCGATTGGCGCAGGTGCGGGCAATCCCCCTGTTATTGTAGACGACACAGCCGACGTCAAAAAGGCTGCCGTTGATATTGTAAACGGTGCAAGCTTTGATAACAATCTTCCCTGCATTGCAGAAAAAGAGTGCTTTGCATTCAGCTCAATTGCAGACGAGCTCATCCGCACCATGACCGAAAACGGCGCATATCTCATCAAGGGCGACATGATCGACAAGCTCGTAAAGGTTGCCTTAATCGAAAAAGACGGCAAATATTCTATCAACAAAAAATGGGTTGGCAAGGATGCAGGTCTTTTCCTCAAAGAGCTCGGCATAGATGCAGACCCCCGTCTTATAATTTGTGAAACCAGTGAAAAGCATCCCTTTGTTCAGGTTGAAATGATGATGCCCATACTGCCGATTGTAAGAGTAAGCAATATCGACGAAGCAATTGACATGGCAGTCAGAGCAGAGCACGGATGCAGACACTCCGCTCACATTCATTCCAAAAATGTAGACAGACTCACAGCCTTTGCAAGAGCGGTTGAAACAACCATTTTTGTTAAAAACGCTCCCTCATATGCAGGCATAGGCGTAGGCGGCGAAGGTCACACAACCTTTACCATTGCGGGTCCCACAGGCGAAGGCCTCACTTCGGCACGCTCCTTTACACGTCAGAGAAGATGCGTAATGGCAGACGGACTTCACATTGTATAATACAAAATACTCCAAAGAGGTGTCCACATGAAAGCACTTGGAATGATAGAGGTATATAGCTTTACCACTGCGCTTTATGTTGCAGATGTCGCGGCAAAAGCCGCCGATGTCAAAATCATTGCCTTCGATCGTAACCGTCCCTTTGCTCCCGGGTTTCCCGTGCCGCTTATTATGGTGGTAAAAATGGAGGGTGACATTTCGGCAGTCGAGGCAGCCGTTGAAGCCGCGGTAAACTATGCCAAATCCAAAAACAGATACATAGTACATCATATTATACCGCGTCCTGCCGAAACCGTGGAGAAAATGGCATATCTTCTCGACATCAACAGAGATAAATACAACAAGAAGCTTCCCAAGAGCTTTTTGGGAATTGATACTCCTCAAAAAAAGGCACAAAGCGACGAAGCTCTCGGCATACTCGAAATTGACGGTCTTGTTGCCGCAATCGAAGGTCTTGATTCTATGCTCAAAGCGGCAGATGTCCGCCTTGTTCACAACGAAAAGAGACTGGGAGGCCGCCTTGTTACCGTTGTTGTTGCAGGTAGTGTATCTGCCGTAGATGCTTCTGTAGAAGCCGGCGAAAATGCTGCCTCGCCTCTCGGAAAGGTATACGGCCGTGAAGTAATTGCAAATCCTCACGAGGAGCTTCTCAAATTTATTGATATGTAATTGCTATGATGCTGAATCGAAAGGCGGTAATTCAATTGTACGAAATAAGCAAAATTCGTGAAGCAATTCAGGAAGTTGTTTCCGAAATGCAAAATGAAATAAAGGAATACAACGGTGAAATCAAGGTCGGCGTTTCTCAGCGTCATGTTCATTTGTCGCAAAAAGACCTAAACACCTTGTTTGGCGACGGCTATGAGCTCACCGTAAGCAAATATCTCATGGGCAGAGAATATGCCTCCAACGAATTTGTCACTTTGGTCGGCCCTTCGCTCAAATCCATCGAAAAGGTGAGAGTGCTCGGCCCCGTGAGAAAAAATACTCAGGTAGAAATTTCCCGCACCGATACCTTTACCCTCAAGGTAAGCCCTCCGGTAAGACCGTCGGGTGATATAAAGGGAAGTGCCGGCATTGTGATTGTCGGCCCAAAGGGTACGGTATATCTCAAGGAAGGCGTTATTATTGCCAACCGTCACATACATCTCACTCCAAGCTATGCAAAGCAGCATGGCATATCCGACAACGATTATGTAGATGTTGAGATAGAGGGCATAAAGCCTACCAGATTTTATGATGTGCAGGTAAGAGTAAGAGACGATTTCAATGTCGAAATGCACATCGATACAGACGATGCCAACTCTGCGGCACTGCGTAACGGTGCAAGAGTACGCATCATAAAAAAATAAAGCAGATGCATCGGTATCCGAACCCGCCTAAATCAAGTAAAATAGCCGTTCTTCTTCGTTG
>JAEDEG010000156.1 GCA_016293435.1 Clostridia bacterium | reverse complement strand
TTAAATGTCACCCGCCGCCTATAGAGGCGGGGGACATCTTAATTTAGTTATAAGTATTCATATTCAGCCACAAAATGATTGTCCCGTTTTCCAAACATATACTAAAACTTTTTTGGCTTATTTTTTACCAAATTTTCACGCGTTCATCCTCCGGCACATACATACCGTCACCCACCTTTATATCAAAGGCTTTATAAAATTCATCACAATTTACAACCACACGGTTTACGCGCAGCTTTTCATCGCTGTGTAGGTCTACGCTTGCCGCATACTGAGCATATTCGCGCGTTCTTGTGCTTGCCCAAGCCCCGGCCATCGAGCGGTAAAACACCTTGTAATCGGGATTTTCAAGACCTGCTGCAACCTCTGTTATACACTGCACAGCGCCTTGATCCGCTACATTTTCGCTAAGAGTAAGTTTTCCGTTCATTGCAATACCGGGAATGCTTTCGCAGCCGTCATAAAAAGATGCCATCTTTTCACACAGCTTTTCAAACGCAGCATAATCTTCCTCCGTCCACCAATCGGCGGCATTGCCGTTTTCGTCAAACTTTGCTCCGTTATTGTCGAATGCGTGTGTAATCTCGTGTGCAATAATATATCCTATACTGCCGAGATTTTCCTCATATGATGCATTGACGTCATACATGGGCGGCTGAAGTATCGCAGCGGGGAATGTGATGTCGTTTGAGGTGGAACTGTAACAGGCATTTACCGTATATGGATACATTGCCCATTTGGTTTTGTCAACACTCTTGCCCTGCAAATTTGATAATTCCTTTTTGGAGCCTTTAGCAACGGAAAGCATATTTTCAAAATAGCTGCCACCCTCTGACACAGGCTTTATCTGAACATCGTCAAGATATGTGTCCCAGTTGTCGGGATAGCCGATTTTAATTTTCATCGTGTCCAGCTTGCGGATTGCTTTTTCCTTTGTTTCATTGCTCATCCACGTTAAATCGCCGATACGCTTTTTATACACCGATATAATATCATTGACCATTTTTAATACGTCTTGCTTTGCCTCCTCGGTGAAATATTTTTCGGCATATATCTCACCGATGTAATCGGGCATAATGCTCGAAACGATAATCGCCGCACGCTCCTCGTCGGAATATGTTCCCGAAATACCCAAAAATTCCTGATTAAAAACATTTGACGCATCGACAAATTCGGTATTAAGCGTGGTGCCGTAGCTTAAAATTACCGTAAGCTTTGCCGCTGTTTTCAGCACCCCAATATTTTCATCAGTCAAAAGACGTGCAAATTCCTCAGTCAGTCCAACATCTGTTACAAGAAACTTATCCTCTTTTTTTATGCCCGATGCAGTCAAAAGCTTTTCGGCATCAACAGACGGGAAAAGTGCCTGTATTTCATCAAGGGTATATGTGTTGTAAAATTTATCTACATTGTTCATGTCCTCGGTGTTCAGCATTTTTTCGGCAAGGCTCTTTTCAAAATTATAAAACTCCTCAATCTGAGCATCGGTTACATCCACGCCCGCAAGCTCCATTACTGTTTTTAAATATTTTAAATAGGCAGCCTTTTGCACCTCTGTTCCCGAAAGATAAAAATCCTTTGTCATATTCGGATTGTAAACGCCAAAAACCGGTATATACTTTGTGCTGTCCTTGAAATCTACCGTAAGACTGAAAGCGGCAAAGGGCGCACAGTATAGCTTTTCCATAAGCGTGTTCTGAACGTTCATAAGCTCGGTAACATTATTTGCCTCGTCTATCATTTCAAGGTACGGCACAATTGGCGCAACGCTGATTTTGTTGCGGCTTTCTACATCTAAGATATTGTTATAAAGGTCTGCAATTTTCTGCTCCTTTGTACCCTTTTCCCATTTTCCCGATGTAACCTCTTTTATAATTTCATTCACCTGCATGGTGCTTTCATCCTGCAAATCAAACAAAGTTCCCGCAAGCACACGTCCCGGCTTTATTTCAAGCTCATTAAGCGCGTCTTTGTTGACCGATGCATAAAAATCATCCTTTTCGTTTGTACCGAATAAAGCGTACGCTCGCTGTATAAACAGATTCATCTGTTCCTTTGTCACATCATCCGACGGAGAAAAAATCCCCTCTGCCGTTCCTGCCGATATCCCTGCATCAAGCACGGGCTGAAGCTCTTGTCTTGCCCATTCGGGAATATCGGTAAAATCACCGCTTTTGAGTGCAACACGTGCGTTATGCCCCGTAAGCTCGGGGAGTGTTCCAAACGCACGACTAAGCATAACAAGCGCCTCGGCACGTGTAATGTTCCAATCTTCGTGAAGCTCACCATCGCCGCCGTAGCCCTTGATTATGTCACTTCTCAAAGCAGTCGGATTGTAGTCATCTGCCGCAGAGAGCAGCATATCCGCAACCTCGCCTCGTGTTACATATATTTGGTCGGCAAAAGCTGTATTTCCCAAAAGCATTGACAATGCTAAAATTGCTGTTAAAAGTTTTTTAAGTTTCATGTGATTTCCTCCTGAATAATGTTTTTATGTCGGCGCAGTATTGATATGTACGTATATGAATAATAAGTTCCTCCGCTGCGGCTATCAAAGCCACAACGCTTATTATCATACAAGCCGTTTTAGCAAACGGCAAAAATATGATGTAAGGAACCGTAAAAACAAAAAATCCCGTCAGCTTATTCATATATGTATGCAGTGAAGCAAAGCGGCGGTATTTTATTACCGCAGCCGTATAGGAAATTATTCTGATTATCACCGTTGCAGTGATGATATACCAAATCGAGGGAGTTAATTTGCTGCATAGTACAGGCAAAATTTTAAATGCCGTAACAGCATAAAATACAATGTCCGCAATGCTGTCAAGTCTTGCTCCGAATTCATCGTTGCAATGCAGTATTCTTGCCAAAGCACCGTCCAATATATCAGAAACACCGCAGTAGGTATAAACAACAAAGAAAAAATTTGAAAAAAGGGATATCGGCATCAATGCAAGAGATGACGCTATCCTTGACAGTGTAATTATATTTGGTAAATGTTTCATCTCGCTTGGCATTTTTAAATATATGTCGGATTTGTGGGAATAATAATTGCAGCAATGATATATGCAATTATACCGCTGCCGCCCAGTGCACAAAACAGCACCCAACCCAATCGAACCAAGGTTGGATCTATATTAAAAAATTCTGCTATGCCCCCACATACACCGCTTATTTTTCTGTTTTCGTTTGATTTATATAATCGTTTTTCCATAATTACCACATCCCAATTCTTTTTATCTTTTTTTATAAACAATAATTTCCGGATTCGAACAATTTGCCCCGTATTCGCAAACAAGCAAAAAATCTAATCCTGCCACCAATCCATAGCATCTTGCGAGTTCTCCGTCATTAAACTCACATTCTACCTGATTACCCAGGTATATCTGCTTGTCATCAAGCAGTTTAACAGTATTTCCGCTCGGCATCGGATATGCCAAATTTACATAAGCACCGATTAACGCATACAGCTCATGAATTTTTGGCATACCGGGAATATTTAGTGAGTTAAACTCTTCGATCAAATTCTCCTTAAATAAATTGTAACTATCTTTTCCGCCCGTATTTATGTATTGAGCTATAAAGCATTTTTTTCCGAAAGGACATCCCTTGGACTCTGCGCATCCCGCGCAGCCGTTGTTTTTTCCGTAGCCGCAGTTTTCACAATCAGCCCCGCATATAGATTGTTTCACTATTTTTCCCCCTTATGATAAGCTTAATGCAAGAGAAAGAAATTCCACATAGCCATAGCTTTATACCTCAATATTCATTATAATTTACCTTGGTCAAGTTTCGATAATCTCCTTTTGCAAAAGCTCTTTTCTTTGCAGTGCGGACATTTTAAATATCTTGTTGTCAATGTATGTGCTCCCCAGACATAAGCTCCAAGTGTAGGCTTGAACCTTTGTCCGCATTTCTTGCACTCATAATCACCGGCACTGTAATCGAGCAGTATCGCTGCGACAAGCGCTATAATAAAGGTTATACTGCTGAGTACCACAAGCAAAATCGACCAATCGATCGGCAAAAACTCAAATAATGCTGTGCTTATCATAATCAAAATAAGAGATATAAGAAGTATACATACCGATAAAAGAATTTTTGCTAAATTTCTCATTTTACTTAAGCTCCTTTTCATATCTGACCTTCGTCGGGCTTGGGCTTAAAGATTATATTGAGCTCACCGATGCCGCCGTCTATTTCAACACGTCTGCTTCCGCCGCCGTAAACCGAGTCATCGCTCATTTTCACGCCTTCAAGCCACGCTTCTCCAATACCCTTGTCAAGCTCTATTTTATAGTCGTCATCTGTTCCCAAAAGCACAAGATTTGTTTCTCCTAATCCGTAATCAATACTGCTTTTTCCGTCAAGCTCGCTTGTTAAATTGAGTTCGCCCACGCCCATATCAATATCAGCATTATTAAGAAGTCCACTCATGATTGTTACACTGCCGGCTCCGCCGTCAATTTCGGCTTTGTCCAATGCATCAAGCCGCTCTGCCTTAAGTTCTCCGGCACCAAGCTCAATATTGAGTGAGCCTGCCAAAAGCTCGTCTATTGTAACCTTGCCCGCTCCGGCATCTATATCCGCATAGTCAAAAACCGTTTCTTTCGGTACGGTTAGGGTAACCTTCATTCCTTTGCGTAAAGCAAAAAATGGTTTTGTTTCATAAATTCTTAAATTTTCACCGTTTTGTTTATAGCTTAAATATCGGTTATTTGTTTCAATAACAAATTCTTCGCCTGTTTTTATTTCAAGCTCTGCGGCGCTTATATTCACACTAAGGCTTGTAAAATTATTTCCGATAATGTGCTTTTTCATTTCATCCTGCGTATTTCCCGAAAAAAAGTATGAAACGTGAAAAAGCGCTCCGCAAATACCGCCGATTATACTGATGCTTAAAAATATCGCAAAAGCCAACGCAAAACATTTAATGATTTTTTGCATTGTTGTCATTTTACATCAACTCCCCCGAACATGCAAGTACCTTTTAGATAAACAGTATATGGATTGTCCTCTGAATTTTTGTGTTTTTTTCTGTCAATGCCTCCAAAAAGGGAATTGGAATTTACCT
>JAEDEG010000155.1 GCA_016293435.1 Clostridia bacterium | reverse complement strand
ATTCATAAAATTTGTTACAAATATCGTTTTCATTGTTATGTCTCCCAGAAAAAAACATAGTTGGCATAGCTTGCGCCGCTTAATCTGCGTAAAAAAAGCAAAAAGCACAGCATTATAATAATCATTTCGATTACTCTTCCATATCGTTCACGTTTTAGATATCCTACAACATCAGCCAAAGCAACCGGAGCTCCCTGCAAATAGTAGAACGAAATTCTCTCAAGTGCCATATTATAGAATCTTAAGAAATACAGTCCAAGACCCATTGCCGTCATAGAAAATCCTATGTACGGATCTTTACGTTCTATTGATGGCGCATCTTGGGTTTTACCGTTTCCGTTTTTGACAAACAGAATATGACCAAAAATTGTAATGGCATATATAAGAATTGGAACAATTCCGTTAAATGAAAACGTAGCGTTTTCTGATGCATGAAACTCGTCCGACAACACTTGCCCAAAACGAATTATTTGAGATGAAAACGCAATCATAAACGCGATTGGAAAAACAATCATCTTTTTGTCTCTTTTGAAAATGTCCAAACGGAGCAACAAATACATGACGGCAAACACCAAAGCAGACTGGTGAATAGAGAAAGCAATTAGTGAGGTAATTGCAAACGAAAACAGCTTTCTCCCTTTTGCTCTTTCAACGGCAAACAAACAAATACATATCGCAATCGCCTGACGCATGCCTGTAAGGAAAAAGCCCATGTTACCCAGTGAAAAGAAAAACAGAAACGCCCAAAATACTTCGTTTGTGTTTTTATATATAAACCTACAAACCGAATAAGTGCAAAAGAAAGCATGGAAAACAACAATTGTACGACCGCTGTAGGATAGATACGACAAGAGTTTGTTAAGTACAACAAATCCTACTTCAAATTCGGGATTTACAAACAGTCTACTCCACTCTGTGTTTGCAGTGCGCTCAAAAAAGTCCATATAAACACGCATATCATAAACGCCGCCGTAGTTTTCGCCACGCAACGCAAAAAGCATAGCAAGTGTAAAACCGACTATCATAAGATAGTTCTTTTTCTGCTTTTCTGTATGCAAATTTTTCATAAGGAGCTTTAAACCCACTATGAACACAAACATTCCAATCCAAACTATCATTTTCTATCTTCCATTCACATGTCGTAAAGTTTGATATATTCCGCAAACCTATCGTTCGCATCAAAAGCCCTTGACTTATCAAGGCATGCTTGCCGCTGAAACCTGTTACTGTTTCTTATTTCAATAATACTATTAATTAAAGCTTCTTTATCATCACAGTCAACAACACATCCGCAGTTGTCATCAACAATTTCCGGACTTCCGCCTGTGCGAAAAGTTAAAACCGGTGTGCCGCAGGCAATAGACTCCATATTTACCGTAGGATAATTCTCTTCCCTTGTGGGATTAACGAACAAATCAGCAGCCGAATAAATTTCGGCAAGCTCGGTTTGATTTCTGGTGCGATGAATAGAAATAATATTATTTGGCAATTGTCGGTCTACTTCCTTATTGGTTCCGACCAGCACAATTTGATAATCTTCCGGTAGCTTATCGGCAAGCTCAATAAAAACATCCAATCCTTTTCTGAACTCCCAATCAAACGCTACACCGAGTATAATAAACTTTTCCTGTGAGATATTATGTTTTTCTCTAAAATCACTTTTTGTAGGTTGAAAAACAGACAAATCAATACCGTTATTGATTACCTTGACCGGATAATCCTTCAAAAAAGATTGCTTTACCAACTCCGCCAACCATTCCGACGGAGTGATGACGGTCATATCAAGCCCCGTAAACAGTTCTTTTTTCCTGTTATAAAGCGTGCTGCTTCGATCAAAAAGCCAACTATATTTACTGCGCTGCGGGCAATTATGACATCCGGTTATCCATTTATCGCATTTGTCCACTGTAAAGTGGGTACAGTAACCGGTAAAAGCCCAGCAATCGTGAAAGGTCCAAAAAATTTTGATTTGGGGATGCTTTTTGAAATAACGGAAAAGCAATGTGAGATTCACATTGTGTCCGTGCAGATTATGTAAATGCACAATATCGGGAGAAATCTTGTCAAGCTCCTTTAAGAGCCTCTTGGTAGCGAAAACGGTGTTGAATCCATAGTTACCGAACACACGTGAACAAAGAGCTTGCAGTTTAATATTCCACTTGGAATGGTACTTTTTACCGTGAGGGTCTGAAGTCTTTCCGGAACTGTAAAATATGTAATTTTCAACATTATGTTGGTCAAGAAGCGATGCAACAGCAGAACAGATCTTTCCTGTACTGCCTGCACCGCAAGTAGCATTGATTTGAACAATCTTCATATTTTTTCCTTTCGAAACGGCAATTATAATATTTGCAACCGCAGGTTATACAAGCTCCGTGATCGTTTCTTCGACTATTCCTCGAATTTTTTTACCATCATGATTCCCTTTTCCGCATTCATATGCCCTTGTAGCATATTCCGCAAGAATTTCGGGAGATTTCAAAATCATATGCAAAGCTTCCTCGATTTTTTCTTTTTGGGTCACACAGATTGCGGAACCTGTCTGTGCAAAGTATTCCATCGGCGCTGTGTCTGCGTTGCCCAATGCCAAAATACATTTTCCGCTTCTCAGATAGTCTGTAATCTTTGTGGAAAAAGAAAGTCTTGCTTTTTTGCTTAACGGTCCGTCAATATCCTCTACAAAAAGGAGAATATCCGCTTCTTCCTGAATGCCGGCGACTTCCTCCATTGGAACCGGCGGACATATATGAACAGAGCTTCCCAGCTCTTTTGATTCTTCGGGTGTCAGAGCCGTAGGCGTATAGACATCGAGTTCAATCAACTTCTCTTTTTCATTAAGCTTGTCAAGTGCCTTTGAAATGGCGATAACCGTGGAAGCTCTTCCTATGGCAAGGTTGCCGGTATAGACCATTTTCAACGGTTTTTCGTAAACCGCCGCCATAGAAATATTCTTATCCGGCATATCAACGGGTTTTGTAAGAAGGATAGAGTCAACGCCGAAAAACTCATCTGCCTCTCTTTTTGTTTTAGGAGAGATAGCCCAAAATTTATTTGTGCATTTTGCAAGCTTTTTCAGACTTCTTCTTTGGAAAAATCGAAACATCTGAAAACCAAGGTTATTTTTCAGTTGCTCATATGTGAAATTGTCATCCCAAAAATATCCTATCGCCTTTGCACCCGTTTTCTTTACGATATAACGACAAATTCGATTGAAGTGAATATATCCTTCCATAGAGAAAACGACAACATCGGGAGAAAAGTCTTCCAAAAAAGCATCAAGCTCTTTTGTGCGCCATCTGCCGAAAAACCAAATGATTTCTCGTATAAAAAGCTTAACATAGGAACGCTTTACTCGGTTTTTATCATAGAGTTCATGGTGTCTTTCTAATGTATCCAAATCATCTTTTGAGACTTCTTCCGCAACAGTAACCTCTCTGCCTGTTTTTATTTTCGGTTTAATCAGGCTTTTGATCACCAGCTGTTCCGAAATTTGAAAATATTTCGAACATACCTTACTGTCCGGAAGCTCCTCGCGTATATACACATTTGCCAGGTCTTGTGCATCATATTGAGAAAACAGTGCCGAAAAGGTATTTGAAGAGCTTGCACTCAGCTTTGAATTCCATGCGTCAACGGTACATATCAGAATTTTTGGCATAAACCCTCTCCTTTTAACATTCCTGTTCTTCTGCAATTCCGAGCAGATTCATCCGATTTTCCATATATCGCTTAATAAACTCTTTTTGCTCAAAATTCTGCTCTACAAATATTCTTCCTGCGCGTCCCATGGCTAAACTTTTTTCTCTGTTTTCAAGCAAATCCGCAACGGCGATTGTTAAAGCATCACTATCCTTAACCGGAACCGAAATTCCGGTAACGCCTTCTTCCATTGCACTGGACGGACCGGGATATTTGGTAACAACCACCGGCACCTCCATAGCAGACGCTTCAATCACACTCATACCAAAGCCTTCACGGTAGCTCGGCAAGACAAAAACATCCATTGCAGAGGTATATTTCTCCACATTCGTTACACGTCCGGTTTTGATAATATCATCGCTCTCACGGAAATAGGCAAGAAGCTCCGGTTCAATGGTGTCTTCTTTTTCAATCGGTCCAACGAAAAGAAGTTTAAGCGTAGAAAACTGTTCTTTTAATGCCTTAAAAGCTCTAAAAAGCTCATTACAGCCTTTTTCTTTTCCAAGCCTGCCCACAAAACCGATTACGGGAACATCCTCGGGAATATTATATTTTTCTTTGATTTCTTTTGAGTATTCTGCCTTTTTGGAAACATCAAAAGCAGTTAAATCAAGTCCTTTTGCACTGCCATTCCATATGACAAGACTTTTCGATTCGTCGTAAAATCCTTGTTCTCTGCAAAACTGCAAATTGCCCTCGCTGTCTGGCTGAATCTGGGTGGAAAGACAGCAAACCATACGCTCAATGGTCTTGAAAACCTTCCGCTTGATACCACTCATTGTCACATACACCATGCCCCACTGGCAGTACAGTCTGACAGGGATTTTCTCCAGCTTGGAAGCCACAGCCCCATACATACTTGCATTTGGGGTAGAATACTGAACCATATCAAATTTTTCTTTCTTGAAAAGCTTCGTTAAAAGCCGTATGCTTTTTAGAGAACCGAAGACACTGATGCCGCGGGGGAAGGGTATCGGATATGTATGGACAAAGGGGTATTCTTCTTTCAGCTTTTTTTCGTACTCAGCGTCCATGTTGCAGACAATGGACACATCCACACCACGGTTTGCATACTCATTCAAAAATGGTTTGATCCAATTGTTTATGGATGACCACATGGTGGTGATGATACAAATTTTTTTCATGTTGCAGCCCTCTCCAAATGATTCATTATGACTTCAAGCATCCGAGCGTGATTGCCGTCACTCACAAAACTATTATGCGGCGTAATAATCAAGTTTTCCATGTCCCACAGTGGACAACTTTCATAAAGCGGCTCGTCATCGAATACATCCAATACAGCACCTCTAAGATGTGTGTTTAGAGCTACAATCAACGCATCTGTATCAATAATCGCTCCACGAGCAATATTGACAAGCACCGCGCCGTGCTTCATTGCGG
>JAEDEG010000154.1 GCA_016293435.1 Clostridia bacterium | reverse complement strand
TCAATTGGCAGAGCAGCTGATTTGTAATCAGCAGGTTGCGGGTTCAAGTCCCATCACCAGCTTATGGGGAGGTTCCCGAGTGGCCAAAGGGGACAGACTGTAAATCTGCTGCATCTTGCTTCGGTGGTTCGAATCCACCCCTCCCCATCATGATGTTATTATCCGAACCGCTGATGTTTGCGATAATAGTAAAACTCCGTAGTAGGTAACACCTGCTGCGGAGTTTCGTTTTATGTAAACAACGTTCATAATCTGTATTGTTTACAGCATTAAATAATTCTATCGGCTCTGTAAAATCTCCGATTGCCGTTGCAGACACATCCTGCAGCATTTCAAAATCGCTCTTTCCGTACATACTGTCTGCAATTTCTTTTACATCAGTTGCTTCGTAATTATATATGTCGTATTCTTCATTCCCTGCAACAATTTCCAAAAATTTAGTCAGTTGTGACTTTGTAATTTTATTTTGATTTGGTTTCAACGGATTTTTGATATTCAGATAAAAGCATATATAAAACCCTTATTTTCCGTCTCTGTATTGACTACGGAATGTTTATATGCTATAATTTGCATACAAAACCTATAATTAAAGTAAGAATAAAAAAGGATATTATTATGACACTGCAACAATTACATTACACCATCACGATTGCCGAAAGCGGTTCACTAAATAAGGCTGCCGAAATTTTATATATTGCACAGCCTTCTCTTACCAGCTCTATGCAGGAGCTTGAAAGAGAACTCGGTATTACGATCTTTAATCGAAGTGGTCGTGGTGTTACGCTGACGGCAGACGGCATAGAGTTTTTACAATATGCAAAGCAAATCTACAGTCAGTATGAAAGCCTCATTGAGAAATATGAGAATCCAAAAAATCTGAAGAAGAAATTCGGCGTCTCCACACAGCACTATTCTTTTGCTGTAAAAGCCTTTGTAGAGTTGGTAAAATCATTTGACACTTCCCGTTACGAATTTGCCATTCGAGAAACAAAGACAAAAGATGTTATAAGTGATGTCACATCTATGAAAAGCGAAATCGGCATTCTGTATCTCAGCGATTTTAATCGTGCCGCAATCAATAAACTTTTGCGTACTGCGGGATTGGAATTTCATCATTTGATCAGCTGCAATGCTTATGTTTATTTGTGGTCAGGTCATCCGCTTTCAAAAATGAAATCAATTCGTTTTGAAGAACTTGCTGATTACCCTTGCCTTTCTTTTGAGCAGGGAGATACAAGCTCCTTCTATTTTTCGGAGGAAATTCTAAGCACAAATGAATATTTGCGAACGATCAAAGCAAATGACCGAGCAACTATGTTAAATCTGATGATCGGTCTTAACGGATATACACTTTGTTCCGGTATTATCTGCGAAGAATTGAACGGTGACGACTTTATTGCTGTTCCCTTTGATGGGGATTCCGTAGAAGAAAACAGTGTGATGGAAATAGGATATATTACCAAGAAAAATAGCTTAATTAGCGATATATGTCAGAAGTATATAGAGGAAATAAAAAGATATTTGCAAATCGCGCAATAGTCTATTATACATATAGGTTTAATCTATAACTCGGCATCAGTTTTTTGCATTGGACAAGGAATCGATGTTGAGTTATAATAGTGTCGTAAACAAAAAGGGAGGCGAAAGCAGTGAGAAAAAAATCCTACAGCAAGAATATTTCCTGTACTTCGTTTTCAGTGTTGCTAAGCCTGAATCGAATGTATTGATGAGTATCTCATATAAATCACAAACACCAAACATTCTAAAATAAATTTAAGCGGCATAACCGCAGGAGGATAATATAATGGCTAACATTCGTGATTCAAAAAACTGGAGCTTTGAAACCAGACAGTTACATATCGGTCAGGAGCAGGCTGATTCTGCTACCGACGCAAGAGCAGTTCCGATTTACGCATCAACCTCGTTTGTATTTCACAATTCGCAGCACGCAGCAGACCGATTTGGTTTGAGGGATGCCGGTAACATCTACGGCAGACTGACCAATCCAACACAAGACATTTTTGAGCAGCGTATTGCATCACTTGAAGGCGGCGTAGCTGCGCTTGCAACCTCTTCAGGTGCGGCCGCTATAAACTATACCATCAGCGCACTTGCAAGAAGCGGCGAACATATCGTTGCATCAAAGACGATTTACGGCGGCACTTACAATCTTCTGGCACATACACTCCCGCTTTCCGCCAATATTACCACAACTTTTGTTGATCCCGACGTGGAAGGTTCCTTTGAAGCTGCTATCAAAGAAAATACGAAAGCGATTTTCATTGAAACGCTTGGCAACCCCAACTCTAATATCATCGATATTGAAGCAGTTGCCGCTGTTGCTCACAAGCATGGAATTCCTCTTGTTATTGACTCCACATTTGCAACCCCCTATATCATTCGTCCGATTGAATACGGAGCAGATATTGTTGTTCATTCCGCAACGAAATTTATCGGCGGTCACGGAACTGCTATCGGCGGCGTGATTGTTGACAGCGGCAATTTTGACTGGAAGGCTTCGGGCAAATATCCTTGGATTTCCGAGGCAAATCCCAGTTACCATGGTATTTCCTTTGCCGATGCGGTTGGCTCTGCTGCTTTTGTCACCTATATCCGCGCAATTTTACTTCGTGATACAGGCTCAACACTTTCACCCTTCCATGCATTCCTTTTCCTGCAAGGCTTGGAAACCCTCTCACTTCGTGTAGAGCGTCATGTCGAAAACGCATTGAAGATCGTCCAATATCTTAATAAGCATCCGCAGGTGGAAGCGGTACATCATCCCTCTCTCGAAAGTGAGCCAAGTCACAAGCTGTATCAGAAATACTTTCCAAACGGTGCCGGATCGATCTTTACTTTTGAAGTTAAGGGCGATGCAGAGACTGCGCAAAAGTTTATCGACAACCTTGCGATCTTTTCCCTGCTTGCAAATGTTGCCGATGTGAAGTCTTTGGTTATACATCCCGCAAGCACAACACATTCGCAGCTTACTGAGGACGAACTTTTGGATCAGGGTATCAAGCCCAATACCATCCGCCTGTCTATCGGTACTGAGAATGTAAAGGATCTGATTGCTGCGCTTGACGAAGCGTTTAAGGCAATTGAGTAAAATGTAGTATAAAATACACCGGGTTTTCATGCCCGGTGTATTTTTTTCGCTATATCAGCTTTTGCGGAAGGCTTGATAAATAAAGTATTATAGGCATAATCTATATTTAGATATTGTTTCCTGTATTGGACAGAATCAATGAGCTTTGACATAATATTATCAAAACACAAGGAGAAGTTCAAGTTATGAAAAAGAACAATCGTCGGTACACCATGTGTAGGCACACGAATGTGATGCATGATACTGCTTTAATTCGATATGATGTATCTTTGGAAGCCAAACTATGGACAGCTTCCGTTTTATGACCCTTTTGATAATAGAAGGGTATATTATTTGCCCCTATTACCTACTATTCATATCTGCTGTTAGTAATTTAACGGATATCATGCCAAAATGTATAATAAGGAGTGATTAATTTGATTGCATTTACAACAGCAAAAAAAGTATACCTCCGAAAAGGAAGAAAATGGGTGAACAAAAAGCACTATTTCAATTAAGGAACATATCAAAGGTTTTTCGGTCAAAAGATTGAAGCCGGCTACAAATGGTTTACATTTTTTTTAAATCCGTATTAGAATGGGTGGTCACAATAGCTCACAATAATATTTCAAAAATGTCATCCTTGTTGGGCATTATATTATATATTTCAAAAAAACCCCATCGGCGCTTTATCCGAATTTTCCAAAAAATAAATATCAATATAAAATGTCCTTGACATGTGAAGCGCTTTGTGTGATAATTTTGTTATGAAAAAAAACGGAGGAAAATCTCATGAAAAGCCGTGCTTATGAGCTCGATATGTCAAAGGGCTCAATATTTAAAAATGTGTTACTCTTTGTTGTCCCGCTGATACTGGGCAATATATTGCAGCTTTTGTACAATGCGGCCGATGTTATTGTGGTAAGCCGCTGGGCAGGCAGCAATGCCATGGCATCTGTAGGTGCCACCGGAGCACTCAGTGCACTTATTGTCAACGCATGCATCGGTCTTTCAATCGGCGCAAGCGTTGTTGTATCGCAAAGATACGGAGCGCGCGACAGCCTTGGCGTGCACCGCGCAGTGCACACTGCAGTTCTTTTGGGTTTTTTTGCCGGATTAGCCGCGATGGTTTTGGGCATAAGCACGTCACGATTTTTGCTCGAAATTATGGGTACACCTGAGGGCGATGTGCTTGAGGGTGCAGTAATTTATATGCAAATATACTTTTTGGGTGTGCCGGGCGCACTTCTATACAACTTTGGTGCGGCAATTTTAAGAAGCGTGGGTGACACAAAGAGACCTCTTTATATTCTGTCGACTACGGGCATTGTGAATGTTGTGCTCAATCTGGTGTTTGTAATAAAATTCCACATGGGGGTTGCGGGTGTTGCCATATCCACAAGCATTTCAAACTACCTCTCCGCAATTATAGTGACTATTTGTCTTATAAGATCGGAGGGTGTATATAAACTAAGCCTGAGACTTTTGCGCATTTACAAGAAAGAACTCAAGGAATCGCTTGCCATAGGTCTGCCTGCAGGACTTCAAAGCACAGTGTTCAGCCTTTCAAACGCTGTAATTCAGTCTGCAGTAAACTCCTTTGGTACATCGGCAATTGCAGGATGTGCCGCAGGAGCAAACATCGAGGGCTTTGTATATACCTCGATGAATGCTTTTCATCAGGCTGCGGTAACATCTGTCGGTCAGAACTACGGTGCCAAAAACGAAAAAAGAGTGTATCGCTCTATCATAACCTGCCTCATATGCGTAACAGTGGTAGGAATGATCCTCGGATTTTTGTCCTTTGCATTTGCACGTCCGCTTCTCGGCATATACATAACCGACTCACAGGAAGCAATCAGATACGGAGTAATCCGAATGACAATCACGGGTCTGCCCTACTTTTTATGCGGTATTATGGACGTGCTGACCGGCGCACTGAGAGGGCTCGGATATTCGAGCATTACTGCACTGAATTCACTGATTGGTGCATGCGGTACCAGACTTTTGTGGGTAATGTTTGTACTTCCGCT